>JAOZTV010000462.1 GCA_029939015.1 Candidatus Aminicenantota bacterium | reverse complement strand
CATAAACCGTACCCTTACATCCAAAAGAAAATAATAAGGAAACAAATAGTAAAACCACCGATATTTTCAAAATATTTTTATACATAATAACCTCCTATTAATATATAATAATACAATAAAATTAAAAAATAGTTAATATGTTTTTGAAAAAAACTTATTTATTTTGTTCCAAACAACCTATCGCCTGCATCTCCAAGTCCGGGAACAATATATTTGTTCTCATCTAACTTCTCATCAACTACTCCGGTAAATATCTTTACATCAGGATGTGCTTTATTTACAGCAGCAATTCCTTCAGGAGCTGATAAGATAGAAATGATTGATATTTTTTTATGCCCTTTCTTCTTAATTAGATCTATTGTTGCAATGAGAGAACCACCGGTTGCTACCATAGGGTCTATAACAAAAAAATATGGGTTTTTAAGGTCTTCGGGTAATTTTTCATAATAAGCAATGGCTTCCTTGGTCTTTGAATCTCTATACATACCAATAAAACCAACTCTAGCCTTTGGTGCAAGATTTAACACACCATCAAGCATTCCAACACCAGCTCTCAATACAGGTACAATTACTATGTCATTTTTGATCTTATAACCGGTAGTCTCAACAAGTGGAGTTACAACCCTTGTCTCTTCTACCTCAAGATCCTTCATAGCTTCAAAGGCAACCAAAATAGTTATCTCTTTAGCAAGTTCCCTGAATTGTTTAAATTTTGTTTCTTTATCACGAAGCAAGGTCATTTTTTGTTTCATCAAAGGATGATCCAATTCATAATGCATTTATTTCTCCTTTTAGCCAATGGCTATTTTTTTAAATAATCTCTCCAGAAAAAAAAGTTTTTATTTTGTTTTTATCTTCAATAATTATCTCGCCATTGTTTCCAATTCCTTTATAAATACCTTCTATCATCTTTTCATTATAGTGAAAACTAATTTTTTTATCAATTAATTCCATACTTAATTGATTGAATTTTTCAATAATTACTTTATTTTCTGAATTCTCTAATATATTTAGCCATTTAAATACATAATTTAAGAGTTTCTTTCTGATTTTTTCTATATTATAATGATTATTGGAGATTATTTTCAAAGAAGTCACTTTTGTTTTTAATTCAATTGGGAAACTATCCAACACGTTATTAATATTTATCCCTATTCCAATAATGGATGAAACTTTATTATCAAATATAATATTTTCAATTAATATTCCTGCAATTTTTTTATTATTAAAAAGTATATCATTTGGCCATTTAATATGAAATTTTTCATTCGTTAAAGAAGTTAAAAATTCTGAAATTGCTATTCCAATTGAGAGTGATAGAAAATTAAGATTATTTGTGTTTTTTATTTCAATACCAATTGAGCAAAACAAACCATTATTTTTATTTGAATGCCAGGCTCTATCTTCTCTACCCCGTCCTGCACTCTGACTTACTGCAAAAGCTGCTATAGGATAATTTTGTTTTAAACTTTCATGATTTCTTTTTATATAAGAATTAGTTGAATCAACCTTATCAAGATCAATTATTTTTAAAAAATCAATATCAGGATAAGTCACTTATTGTTTTTACTATCTTATTTTTTTTATCAATAGAATCCTGTAATGTTGTTTTAAATTTAGCAATTACATTTTCAGGGGCTTTTTTTACAAAATCTGCCTGTCCCAATTTAGTTTCATTCTTTTCGATAATTGAATCTAATTTTGCCAATTCTTTAGAAAGCCTCTTAATCTCATCTTTGAGTTTTTCTTCATTATCTATAGGCAATAAAATTTCCCATTTTTGTACAACCCCACGAAAACCCTTAATTGAAGAATCAAAATCCTCTATTATTTCAGTTTCATCTGCCTTTGTTAAAAAATTATAATATTGAAGTAAAGGTAGCATTACCTGTTTTTCTTTTTCAATACCATATTTAAGATATGTTTTAATTCTTAAATTTGGATCCAGTCCATTTTCAGTTCTGGTTTTTCTTGTCTCCATAATAATCTTTTTCAATAATTCCACATTATTATATTCTTCTATAAATACCAATTTACCTTTAAACTCAGGATATTTTGTTTGCAATAATAAGTTTTCCCCACTATCAATTTTTTGAAATATTTCCTCTGTAATATAAGGAATAAAAGGGTGCATTAATTTAAGCATAGTTTTTAAAGAATATAAAAGCACATTCCTAGAACCTGAATTATTTATATCATTTTTTGAAAATTCAAGATACCAGTCACAGTATTCATGCCAGAAAAAGTGATATA
>JAOZTV010000137.1 GCA_029939015.1 Candidatus Aminicenantota bacterium | reverse complement strand
AATAATATTTTCCAAAAACAATATTTTTTTGATTCAATATCTGAATTATTTGCTGCAATGTTATTTAGTGGTGATTTAGAAAGATTTATTGAGCTTTTTGTAAAAAATATTGATTTTGATGAAACAAAATATAGATTTCAAGCAGTTTTTAACTTTTTAAATGGAGATAATGAAAAGGCTATAAATGAATTTAATATAGCATTAAAGGTATATAGAAAAAATAAGAGAAAACAAAAAATATTATTTAATGATGTTACGGATGCTTTTTATATTCTTGCAAATATTAAATCTGATGAGATTGCCTTTCATAAAATTTTAGAGAATATTGTTTCGTATGAAGAAAAACATCCAACCAATAGTAAATATAGAATTAACAGCTTATATGCATATATTCTTGCACTTGAAAATAAAAAAAAAGATGGCAAACCTTATTTAAAAGAATCAATAGATCCTTTTTCATTTTATATTACAGAATTTGTAAAATCAATTGGATATCCTGAACTCTTAGATCATAAAGGAATTGAAAAACTATATTATAAAACAAAAAAGGCAGGTTATGAATGGCTGGCTCTTCAACTATATTCACTAAGTAAAAGACTAAAGATAAATAAAATTGATGAGCATGAGTATAATTTTTTAAAGGATTTGTTTTCTAATAAAGAGAATTGGAAAAGAATATTAAAACATCTTAGTGGAATTGAGACCATTGCAGAAAAAGATAAAAATCAGGACAGTCGTCTTGTATGGTTTTTAAGAGCTGGTGGTGAAATTGTTGAGAATAAAAATAAAGTATATGAAATAAATCCCAAAATTCAAAAATTGGGAAAGAATAATAGATGGAGTCAGGGCAGGGCAGTATCTTTAAAAAAACTTTATTATAAAGAATTTGATTTTCTCACCTTACAGGATATTGAAATCTGTAATTGTATAGAGATTTATATGGGAAGTTATTATTATAGAGAAGAATATAATATTGATGTTAAAAAAACCCTTATAAAACTCATAAATCATCCACATATTTATATTGAAGAGACTAAAGAACATATAGAATTAATAAAAAAAGAACCTGAATTGAGTATTGACAGTGGTAAAAACGGAAGTTACAAATTATCATTAAATATATCAGAAACTGATAATGCGATGATATATAGAGAATCAAAAAACAGATATTTTATGTATGAGATTAATCCTACACATAAAAAAATCCATGAAATAATTGGTAAGGGTATTAAAATCCCAAAAGATGGGAATGATTTACTCATTAAAACAGTGTCAAAAATATCTCCTTATATAACAATAAATACAGAATTGGAAAATTATTATGAAGGAATTGAAAATATTCAAGCTGATTCTCGTATCCGGGTACAATTAAAACCAGAAGAAGAAGGCCTGAGAATGCAATTTTTTGTTCGTCCATATTCAGATAAAGGTAGTTATTACATACCTGGTGAGGGACAAAAAAGAATTATTAAAAAATTTGATGACAAACCTTATCAGACTGAAAGAGACCTTAATAAAGAAAAAGAAAATGTTGATTTGATACTTGAGTCATGCTCACAATTATCTATAGACGATAATACATCTGAACCATTTTACTTTCACGATATTGAACAGTCCTTACAATTATTAAGTGATTTACTAGAGATTAAAGACACAATTATCATTGAATGGCCTGAAGGTGAAAAATTTAAACTTTCGACTAAGGCATCTTTTTCAAACCTGAGATTGTCATTAAAATCTGCTAATGACTGGTTTTCTTTAACAGGTTCTCTGGAAATTGATAATAAAAAAGTAATTGCCTTTGAGGAATTATTGGAAAAAATTGAAAATTCTGAATCAAGATTTATTGAATTAAGTAATAATCAATTCCTGTCATTATCAAAGAAATTATATACAAAATTAAATGAGATATCTTCAATAACATTTAAAAAGAAAAATGCCGTCCAATTCAAATTACCGGCAGCTTTAAGTATCAGCGAAGTAATAGATGAGGTAAAAAACAGCAAAACTGATAGGGCATGGAAAAAAATTGCAGGTAGAATTAAGGATGCTGAAAACACAGAAATATCTTTGCCGTCAACTTTAAAAGCTGATTTGAGAGAATATCAATTAGATGGATATAAATGGATGATGCAATTATCACAAATGGGATTTGGAGCATGTCTTGCAGATGATATGGGCCTGGGAAAGACTGTACAAGCTCTTGCAATAATCTTACAAAGAGCAAGTCTTGGAGCCTGTCTTGTAATTGCACCTGCATCAGTTGTTCATAACTGGATTAAGGAGATTAGAAAATTTACTCCAACCTTAAATCCGGTTGAATTATTAAATGAAGACAGAGAAAATATTATAAACAGCCTTAAACCTTATGATATATTGATTACAACCTATGGGCTTATGGGAAGAGAATCTGATTTGTTTGCAGGTAAAGAATGGACGACAATTGTCCTTGATGAGGCTCAATTTATTAAAAATATGAGCTCAAAAAGGTCAAAATCGGCTATGAAATTAAATGGAGCTTTCAAAATAATAACAACCGGGACACCTATTGAAAATCATCCACTCGAGATGTGGAATTTGTTTAACTTTATTAATCCAGGATTATTTGGGACTGCTGAATTTTTTAATAAGAGATTTACAATTCCAATTGTAAAAGATAATAATAAAGAAGCAAAAAATAGATTAAGAAAGATTATAACTCCATTTATATTAAGGCGAAAAAAAAGAGATGTTTTGGACGAGCTACCGGAAAAAACAGAGATTACTCTGTATGCAGAACCAGATAAGGATGAAACAGCATTTTATGAAGCACTAAGACGAAAATCTATTAAAATGATTGAAGATAAGAGTGAGAATGAACATTCAGGGCAAAAACACCTGAGGGTACTTGCTGAATTAACAAAATTAAGACAGGCAAGTTGTCATCCCTCATTAATTGACCCTAATCTAAAATTAACTGGAGCAAAGGTAACACTATTTTTAGAAATCATAGACGAATTAATAGAGAATAAACATAAAGTCCTTATATTCAGTCAATTTGTGAAGTTTTTGAAAATCATTGAAAAAGAGATACAAAAAAAAAGAATAAAATACCAGTATTTAGACGGTTCTTCGCCTATGAAAAAAAGGGAAAAGTCCATAAATGATTTTCAATCGGGCAATAGTGATGCTTTTCTGATAAGTTTAAAAGCAGGTGGGCTAGGTTTAAATCTGACTGCTGCAAATTATGTGATTCATCTTGACCCATGGTGGAATCCGGCAGTTGAAGACCAGGCATCAGACAGGGCACATAGAATAGGGCAAAAACAACCTGTTACGATATACAGGATAGTAACAAAAGGAACAATCGAAGAAAAAGTGCTAAGCTTACATAAAAAAAAGAGAGAGTTAGCGGACGCATTATTAGAAGGTAGTGAAATAAGTGGTAAAATGTCTTATGAACAATTAATTGATTTAATAAAGGATAGGTAAAGTCATTATACATATTGTATAATACTTTTAGTAAAATGAGTGATTTAAAAAAAATTAAAAAAATGACAGCTGTAATTCTTGCAGGTGGTAAAAGTTCACGTATGAAGAGGGATAAGGCCTTACTGGATTTCCCAGAAGGTAAATTAATCGATAGAATATACGATCAATTAAGTCAATTATTTGATGAGATTATTGTCAGTGTATCTAAAAAAAATGCAAAATTATTTCAAAATTATAAAATTGTAATTGATGATATTGAAGACCAGGGACCATTAAGAGGGATTCTATCAGGGCTAAAAGCGTCTTCAAATGAAGCTGTGTTCTTTATTGCAACAGATATTCCGGATGTGAATTTTGAGTTATTACAAAAAATAATTGAATATTCAAAAGATTTTGAAATAATTGTCCCTAAAACCAGCGAAAAGCATTATGAACCTCTATTTGCTGTCTATAAAAAAAATGTTATTCCTAAAATAGAAAAACTATTAGATTCAGGAATTAGAAAAATAATTGAAATATACCCTTTGTGTAAGGCTAAATTTGTAATTACTGAAAATAAAAATAAATTAATAAATATTAATACACCTGAGGAGTATAGAGGGTATTTGAATAATATATTTTAACTGTTTTTTGCTTTTTTTGTACAACAATAAAATAGCCAAGAGAAAATTCCTCTTATTGCCAAAAAAACTTCGATATTACTAAAGAAGTAGAGTATGAGGTGTGCTTATCATTGGATAAGTGACCGTGAGTTTAGTTTTTATCATATTATTTATAGTATAAAGTCGAGGGGAGTTTTTGATTGATGATGAGGTGAAAAGAGTATTTTACCCTACTATGAAGTTGAAGCCTGCTTAATATTAATTTGTTTTTTATTTGACATTATTTTTTGAATAGATTATATTTTATTTTAGGAGGAGTTATGAAAAAATTTATTTTATTATTGATTGTTATTGTTTTTGTATTTAGTATGTTTAATTTTGCAGAAAAACCAAGGATTGGTGTATTGAGATTTACAAATAATGTTGCAGGCACGAGTTATTGGTCATGGAATACTACAGTAGCAAGAGAATTACAGGATATGCTGATCGCTGAGTTAGCGACAACAAAGGCATTTCAAGTACTTGAAAGAAAAGAAATTAATGCGGTATTCTCAGAACAGGAATTGAGTAAGAGTGGAAGAGTTAGTAAGAGTACTCGTGTAAAAATGGGTAAAATAAAGGGCGCTAAATACTTAATTGCAGGGACAGTAGCTGCATTTGAAAAGAGTGGTGGTAAGGGCGGTAAGGTTAGATTTAAAGGAATTAGTCTTGGTGGAAAGAAGACTAAGATTTATATTGCTGTTGATGTAAAGGTAATTGATACCGAAACAGGTGAAGTTGTTGATGTTAGAACTATTGAAGCAAGTGCAAAGGGCAAGGCTCTTGGTGCAGGTTTAAATATCAGAAACTTTTCAATTTCTGGTGGTGCAAACAAAAAAACTCCAACAGGAAAAGCAATAAGAGCCTGTCTTATATATATAAGCAGATATCTTAAATGTTCTCTTGCTAAAGTTAAGCACCCAAGATGCATGAAAAAATGGAATAAAATGGAAGCTAAGAGACAGAAAAAAACAATGGATTCAATTGATTTAGATTAAAAAACTTAAAACCTTTTAGTGTAAGAATGGCAGTATGGACTACTGCCATTCTTTTCATAATAATCCTGATGATAGGTTTCCGCTTTCCAGAATTTTGTAGCCTTTGTTAGTTTTGTTGCAAGACTATATCCCTTATCTTTTAAAATATTCATAAGTTTTATTGCAATTTCTTTTTGTTTATCGTCCATATAGAAAATTTCAGACCTATACTGAGTACCAATATCCGGACCCTGTCTATTTACCTGTGTAGGATTATGTGTTTCAAAAAATATTTTAGTTATATCTTCATAAGAAATTAGTTTTGGATCATAGAGAACTTCTGTCGCCTCTGCATGACCTGTTTGTCCTGTGCAAACTTCCTTATAAGTTGGTGATTCTTTATGCCCTCCAATATATCCAACCGTTGTCAATAGGACACCTTTCTGTTTTTTTAAGAAATATTCAGTTCCCCAGAAACATCCTGAAGCAAAAACTGCTCGTTCTAAATCTTTTGCAGGAATAAAATTTAACGATATTGAATTTACACAATGTCTTGTATTCTTGTCGGTATATTTTTCACCAAGGAATATATGACCTAAGTGACCATCACAATTATTACATAAAATTTCTTCTCTTATTCCATCAGCATCTTTTTTACGTTTTACTGCTCCAAGTATTTCATCATCAAAACTTGGCCATCCACAATTTGATTCAAATTTATCCTGAGATATATATAGTGGGGCATCACATTGTTTACAGGTATAAATTCCTTCAGTTTTATTCTTATTATATTTCCCAGAGTTGGGTCTTTCAGTTCCTTTATTAATAATTACATTTCTTTCTTCATCGTTTAATTGATTATATTCTTTATTTGTCATGTCTTTTTCCTCTTTTTGTTGACATCCATAGATAGTAAAATTAAATAAAACTGCCACTATGAATAAAATATATTTGATGTTTCTCATTTTACATATTCCTTCTGTACTGTCCACCAATATTAAAGAGTGCATCGGTTATTTGACCAATTGAGCAGTATTTTACAACTTCTATTAATTTTTCAAATATATTTTCACCTTTAATTGCAGTTTCTTTCAGTTCATTTAATACTTTTTTTGATGAATTTTCATTCATTTTATGGAGTTCTTTTAACATATCTATCTGATATTGTTTTTCTTCTTCAGTTGCCCTTATAACTTCATCTGGAATAACGGTAGGGGAGCCGTCATTGGACAGGAATGTATTTACACCCATAATTGGATATTTTCCATTATTTTTGAGTTTTTCATAATATAAAGATTCTTCCTGTATCTTGCTTCGCTGGTAATTTGTTTCCATTGCTCCAAGTACACCGCCTCTTTCTGAAATTCTTTCAAATTCGATTAGGACTGCTTCTTCAACAAGGTCTGTTAATTCTTCAATAATAAAAGAACCCTGCAGTGGATTCTGGTTTTTAGCCAGCCCTAATTCGTGATTAATTATTAATTGGATTGCCATAGCTCTTCTTACAGACTCCTCCGTTGGGGTTGTAATTGCTTCATCATAAGCATTTGTATGAAGAGAATTACAATTATCATATATTGCGTATAATGCTTGTAAAGTTGTTCTTATGTCGTTAAAACCAATTTCCTGTGCATGTAGTGATCTTCCTGATGTTTGAATATGATATTTCAATTTTTGAGATCTTGAATCTCCATTATATTTAAGTTTCATTGCCTTTGCCCATATTCTTCTTGCTACTCTTCCTATTACTGCATATTCAGGGTCAATTCCGTTTGAGAAAAAGAAGGATAAACTTGGTGCAAATTCGTTTATATCCATACCTCTGGAAAGATAATATTCAACAAAGGTAAAGCCATTTGAAAGTGTCAGGGCTAATTGAGTAATAGGGTTTGCTCCAGCTTCAGCAATATGATATCCTGAAATTGATACAGAGTAGAAATTTCTGATTTTATTGTCAATAAAGTATTGCTGAATATCTCCCATCATTTTTAAGGCAAATTCTGTTGAAAAGATACAAGTATTCTGTGCCTGATCCTCTTTTAAAATATCTGCCTGAACTGTACCCCTTACCTTGGAGATAGTGTCTTTTTTTATTTTATTATATATTTCTAAATCTAATATCTGGTCGCCGGTAACTCCAAGGAGCATCAGACCTAAACCGTCATTCCCGTCTGGAAGATTACCTTGATAAGCAGGTCTTTTTACTACCTTATCTTCATAAAGTTTTTTTATTTTTTCTTCTGTTTTAGCTTCTAAGTTATTTGCTTTTATATGTTTTTCACATTCCTGATCTATTGCACAATTAAGGAAATATCCAACCATAATTGGAGCAGGCCCGTTTATTGTCATAGAGACTGAGGTTGCAGGATGTGTTAAATCAAAGCCTGAATAAAGTTTTTTTGCATCATCAAGACAGGCAATGGATACACCTGCATTTCCTATCTTTCCATAAATATCCGGGCGGACATTGGGGTCGGCACCATAGAGAGTTACGGAATCAAAGGCAGTTGACAGTCTTTTTGCAGGCAATCCCATTGATACATAGTGAAATCGTCTATTAGTTCTTTCCGGTCCGCCTTCTCCGGCAAACATTCTTGTTGGATCTTCACCTTCTCTTTTAAATGGAAAGACGCCGGCAGTATATGGATATTCTCCTGGTACATTTTCTTGCAAATTCCATTTTAAGATATCTCCCCATCCTTTATATTTGGGTAATGATATTTTTGGAATTTTTGTATGTGAGAGACTTTCTGTAGTTGTTGCAATTTTTATTTCTTTATCTCTAACCTTAAATGTAAAGAACTCTTTTCTATATTCTTCTTTTCTTTTTTCCCAATTTTCCAGTATTTTTTTGTTCTCAACTGTAATTTTATCATTTATTTCTTCTTGAAGTTCCAAGAGAGACTTATCCAAATTGATTTTTTTTGATTTTAAAAGTTCCAGTGAATTTTTAACTCCCCAAAGATCATCGGCATTTTTAGATT
>JAOZTV010000461.1 GCA_029939015.1 Candidatus Aminicenantota bacterium | reverse complement strand
GCTTTATTTTCTGTTACTGACTGGAAACTCTATGATTCAATCTATACAGAAAGGTTTATGGATACACCTAAAGAAAATCCCAAAGGATATAAAAATAGTACAGTTATGGATTATGCTGATAAATTAAAAGGGAAGCTATTGATAGTACATGGTGAAATGGATGACAATGTACATCCACAGAATTCAATCCAGTTAGTTTCAAAATTACAGGATCTTGATAAAGATTTTGAGTTTATGTTATATCCAGATGGAAGACATGGCTGGAGAGGAAAAAAAGGAATTCACCTTAAACGCCAGAATGTTAAATTCTGGTTTAAGCATTTGTTAAATAGAGAATTGAATATAAATAAGGATTAGTCATTCAAATTTTTTGTAAATAATTTGAAACTATTTATCCAAAAAAAGTATCATAGTAAAATGATGCTTTTTAAAATGATTGAATTTATAACAGAAATATGATATATTTCTCATCTTAATTGAATTGTTTTTTAAAAATATTTTTATTGCATTCAGTTTATTAATTGGGGTATAGATGAAAAAAATAATTTTAGTAATATTGGTAATTCTGCAACTGAGTTTATTAGTACAGGCAGAAGTGGTAAAAAAAATTGTATTAACTGGTAATAGAAAAGTATCAAGAGATGCAATACTTTTTTATTTGAAAACACAGGAAAATTCAGTTTATTCAGATAAACTTCTTAAAGAGGATTTTAATACTCTTTGGGAAACTGGATTTTTTAAGAATATAGAAATTAAAGCTGATGATATTGATGGTGGAAAACAAATTACATTTACTTTTATTGAAAACCCTGTTATTTCAAAGATAACATATAATACAAGTAAGAAATTTAGTGAAAAAGATATTCTAGAAAAACTTCAAGAAGAAGAAATCACTCTTGCAACCTATACATACTATCATCCTTATAAGATTAAAAGAATTGAGACAGTAATCTATGATATGATGTTAGAGAAGAGTTATAATAACGGAAAGGTTTCTATTGATGTTAAAGAAAACAAAGAAAAGCATTCAGTAGAATTAACTATTAATGTTAAAAAGGGTGCTAAAACAAAAATTGGAAAAATAGTTTTTTCAGGAATTAATAAAAAGCTTATTTCAACTGGTTTTTTAAAAAGAGGTATGAAAAATAATAAAGTACACTCTTTGTTTAATGCTATTTTGGCAAAAGATTCATTCTCAAAAGATAAAATTGAGGAAGATCTTAAAGAAGTCACTCTAAGATTAAGACAGAAGGGCTTTTTAGAGGCAAAGGTTGGCAATCCAAAATATTCTTATTTTTTGAGGAAAAGCGTTTGGGGTAGTGCTAAGAAAATGCTTAAAATTGACATTCCTGTTGACTTAGGTCCAAAATATTATTTTAGAAATGTTAATATAGAAGGTAATAAAATAGTTAGAACTGAATTTTTAAAGAGATTTGTAACTTTAAAAAAAGACAAGGTATATAATTTAAAGAAAAGAAATGAAAATATTGAAGAGTTAAGAAAATTTTATGGTTCAATCGGGTATTTTTATTGTCAGGTTATACCAGAAGAAAATCTTGATCCAGTAACTAAAAAGGTTGATCTTACTATAAAGGTACACGAAGGTGAAATAACCTACCTTGGAAAACTCGAATTTAAAGGTAATACCTTTACAAAGGATCATGTTATTAGAAGAGAATGGTTTTTAAGAGAAGGACTTGTTTTAAATGCTAATTTGCTTGAGTCTTCTATAACAAGAATGAAACAATTAGGACTTGTAACAATAGAAAAAATGCCAGAGATAAAACCTGACCCAAATGATCCACAGAAGATTAATATTACAGCAGAAGTAAAAGAAATGAACAGACAGATGATAAACTTTAATCTTGGTTATAGTGGATATGACGGTTGGTTTATTGCACTTGGATATCAAACCCAGAATTTTCTTGGAATGGGCGAGTCCTTTGGTGTTAATATTCAAACAGGTACCAGAACAAAAAACTATAGTTTATCATTTACTGAACCAAGAGTTTTCAATCTCCCTGCAAGTCTTGGTATGACTGTATTTAAAAGAAAAATGCGTTATCCTTATATGTACACAAGTGATGGTACAGGGTTTAATATTTCAACATCTGCCAGATTCTGGAGATTTTGGGGTTCATCCTTAACCTATAGTTTTGAAGATACTGAGATTTCAGAAGTAAATGATGATATAAGTTTTAGTAATTCATATTTGAGTTATTATTATACTGACGGTAAAAGAAAGATGTCTTCATTA
>JAOZTV010000460.1 GCA_029939015.1 Candidatus Aminicenantota bacterium | reverse complement strand
CTTGTCATATCTTATTGAGAGCGATAAGAAAATACTATTTGATACGGGGCATTCTAACCTGTTTTTGAAGAATGCAGATAAGATGAAACTTGGGATTGAAAATATTGATACAGTAGTTTTGAGCCATGGACATTGGGATCATGGTAATGGATTGAAGTATTTGAAAAATAAAAAATTAATTGCTCATCCGGGTGTATTTATTAAAAGGTATAATAGAAATAGGACAGATAATATCGGGCTTGAATTAAGTTATGAAGATTTATCGGAAAGATTTGAGCTGATATGTACAAAAGAGCCTTATAGTATTTCAGAAAACATTGTTTTCCTTGGAGAGATACCGAGGTTAAATGGTTTTGAGTCAAAAAAAACCGATTTTATTGATGAAAATTTAGAAGATGACTTCGTTATTGATGACTCAGGTCTTGTTATAAAATCAGATGATAAAATTGTCATTATTTCTGGATGTGCACATTCCGGTATCTGCAATATAATTGAATATGCAAAAAAAATCACAGGAATAAATAGAATTAAGGCTGTAATTGGAGGTTTTCATTTAAAAGATGATGGCTATCAGACAAAAGAAACAATAAAATATTTAAAGAACCAGGATATTGACCAAATTTATCCATCTCATTGCACAGAATTACCTGCCTTGTCCATGTTCTATAATAGTTTCAATATAAAGCAGATCAAAACAGGCTTTGTGTTAAAAATTTAAAAATTCTAATTATAATCAAATTGAGGCATAATTTATGTATAAATTAATTCACCAAGTATTGCACGACGCTTTATTGGACATAAAACCAGGGGTATTTGACATAAAACAGGAGATAAAGTATAGTTGTTATGACATAAAATAGGAGGTAAATGTGGAAAGATATTTATATGATGAACTTTTAACTTGGAAAAATAAGAATAATAGGAAACCTCTTTTATTAGAAGGAGCGAGGCAGGTTGGCAAAACATACTTGCTAAAAGAATTTGGGAATAATGAATATAATGATTGTGCATATTTTAATTTTGAAAAAAATCCAGACCTTGATTCTTTATTCAAATCTTCACTTGATTCAGTAACTATGATTGAATCTTTGGAACTATTTATTGGAAGAAAAATAAATCCAGTATCGACTTTGATTTTTTTTGATGAAATTCAAGCTTCTCCAAGAGCTGTTACAAGTTTGAAGTATTTTTATGAAGAAACACCCAATTACCATATAGTTTCAGCAGGTTCATTGCTTGGTGTGAGTGTAACTAGAGAATCCAGTTTCCCTGTTGGTAAAGTGAATTTTATGATGTTGTATTCATTGTCATTTTTTGAATATTTAAGTGCGATTGGAGAAAAAACTCTTGTTAAATATCTTAATGAAAAGAAAGATTGTTTACAAGTTCAGAACATAATTCATGAAAAACTTATAAAATATTATAAAATGTATCTTTTTTTAGGAGGTATGCCAGAGGTTATTCAAAATTATTTAAATAATAATGATATAAAAGAAGTAAGAACTATTCAAAATGAAATTCTTAATGCTTATAAAAGAGATTTTTCTAAATATACAACATCTAGTGAAGCTGTTAAAATTTCTGAAATATGGAATTCTATTCCTCTACAATTAGCAAAAGAAAATAAAAAATTCAAATATAGCGAAGTTGTTAAAGGAGGTAGAACTTCAAGGTTTGAATCGGCAATTGAATGGCTTAGAAAAGCGGGTTTAATATATATAGTTAATAATATTAAAACTCCTAAACTACCTTTATCAGGCTATGAAGATAGAGCAAAATTTAAAATTTATATGTTGGACTCAGGGCTTCTTGGAGCTATGCTCAGTATTCATTCTAATTTAATAGTTAATAATAATAAACTTTTTTCTGAATATAATGGTGCTTTTATTGAAAATTATGTGGCTACAGAACTAACTAAAGCAGGGTATGAAGAATTGTTTTATTGGTCAAGTGATTATGAAGCAGAAGTAGATTTTGTTATATCAGATAATGAAAACGATATCATTCCAATAGAAGTTAAAAGTGGGTTTAGCAGGCACAAAAAAAGTTTGAAAGTATATATTCAAAAGTACAAGCCAAAAATATCTATAAGGTTGTCTCCTAGGAATTTCATAAAAGATGAAAACTTTATAAATATACCGTTATATGCTATTCCTTATCTTAATTTGAATCATAAATATTGAACCTTCATACTGAAGGTTCAAAGTTAGTACCTATTTTATTTCATTAATATGAAGTTCCCAAACCTCTTCGTCTTCATTT
>JAOZTV010000459.1 GCA_029939015.1 Candidatus Aminicenantota bacterium | reverse complement strand
CCTTCTCCATACCCTTAAGCTTCTCAAGAATAACCCCAGGCTTTTCATATTCTATCTCTTCATAAACTTCCTCTTTATATCTACTAAAACTCAAATCATATTTCTCTTCAACAATCTCTTTTTTAGGAACAAAGAAAAATTTTTTCTTTCTATCGCTCTTCTTTTCCGGGTTTCTACTTTTAAAATTCTTAATAATATCCTGTAAATCTCCATTATTTTCTAATTTTGCCCTCTTATCATCCAGGCTATACCCATCACTCTCCATATTATAAAACCAAACATTCTCTGTCTCACCACCCTTTGTAAAAATCAAAATCGCAGTACTTACTCCTGCATAAGGCTTAAAAACCCCACTTGGCATTGAGATAACCGCCTTTAGTTCTGATTTTTCAATTAGAACCTTTCTGGTTTCAATGAAGGCTTTACCAGATCCGAAGAGAACTCCCTGCGGAACAATTACACCTGCTGTCCCACCCATTTTTAAAAGATTATAAATCTGTTCGACGAAGAGTAATTCTGTCTTAGTTGTTTTTAATTGTAAAGATTCGTTGATATCACCCTTGTCTATACTTCCTGTAAATGGTGGATTTGCCATTATAATATTGTACTTATTTGACTCGGTAAAACCCTTGCTTAATGTATCTTTATAATCAATATGCGGAGTATCAACACCGTGCATCATTAAGTTCATTAAACCTAATCTGACCATTGTTACATCTATATCATAACCATATAAGCTGTCGTTTAAAATATTACTTATTTTTTCAGTTAATAAACTGCTTACAGAATTTCTGATAAATCCGTCTTCGTCAGGTTTGATGTTTTCTTTTTTTTTATCAAGCTGGGTTACTAAGTATTGGTATGCACCGAGTAAAAAACCGCCTGTCCCACATGCCATGTCTGCAATTTTATTGCCTAATTGAGGCTCAACTAATTCAGCTATTAGCTTTATAATATGCCTTGGAGTTCTGAATTGACCGTTTTTACCTGCCGTAGCAATCTCAGAGAGCAGCATCTCGTAAACATCTCCCTGAATGTCTTGAAAGGTTTGCCCTCCGCTTTGTGCATCTTTTTCAATCTCTGTAAATATTTCTTCAATTGTTGACATTGCCTCTACCAATAATGAAGGTTTCGGGATTATGAAAACTGCGTTTTTCATATGCTCTGTAAAGGGTGATTCCTCTCCGTTTAGCTGTTTTAAGAAAGGAAAAACCTTTATTTGAACGTGAGAGAGCATCTCGTCTGCCGACATTCGTTTGAAGTTACTCCACCTGAGACTGTCTTTATCAATTTTTTGCTCTGTTCCCGGGAGTGTGAACTCTCCTTCAAATTTTGAGATATATTTTTCTCCTGTAAATTCAGCATCTGCCTTTTTCTTTATATCCAGATCGTCTAAGCGTTTCATAAATAGCAGATATGTGATCTGTTCAATTGCAGTTAGAGGATTGGATATTCCGCCACTCCAGAATTTGTTCCAGAGTTGATCAATTTTACTTTTAAGTATAGTATTGCTTTGTAACATCTTATGCCACCAACCTTTTTGTTAGTTTTAATATTTCATTAATTTCATCTTTTGAAAATAAACCTCTGATTCCGTCAGGATGAATTATTGTAAATGGTGATTCTATCAGATCTTTTTTTTGTATTGTCTCTTTATCAATTATGAATTCCTTTAAGAGGTTTAGAAATTCCAATTGCCTTGAAGATAGATTTGTGTGATTTTGGATAAATTGTTCAAATGCCTTGCTTACAGTCTCTGGGAAACTTTCGAGTATTTCAATTCCGAGAATATGCCGGATGAATTGGATGAATCTTGCCTTATGATTCTTATATACATTTTTTAGTAAATCTTCTGTAATATGAGGGTGCTCATCGTGTAAAAGATTTGCGAGTTCTTCTGCTTCCTCTTCTGTAATTTTTTTGCCATCTTTGATTTTTTGTAATACCGGATTGCTGTCTATTAATTCCAGAATAAGTTTCTCTACCATTTCACGATATCTGGAAACACTGACTGCTGAGTGTTCAGGACCAAATTCCACCATCTCCTTTGTCCTTAATAAATCGGTAAAATTATATTTTGCCTGTCCTATTGTATTGGTCTGCCCATCACGGTATTTCATCAAATATGAGAGTTTTTTTTCAAGATTATCAAAGGTCTGGTCATCTGCCTTTGCCCAGAAATGATTGGTTTGACTTGCTTTTATAATTTCTTCTTCCTTATTGATAATATTAATAGATAGCGGAAGTTCTCCTATTATCTCTACG
>JAOZTV010000458.1 GCA_029939015.1 Candidatus Aminicenantota bacterium | reverse complement strand
GTTTTAGACAATAATTTTCCGTTTTTATCGAATATATAGAGTTCAGTTTCCTCATTTTTAGTTTTAAATGTAATGACGTAAATTTTATTGTTTTTTACAATGAGAGACCTAACTGCTGGAAGATATTCAGGGAATTTTACTGGTTTAATAAATTGATATACATTTTTAGTTGCAGGGCTGGTTTTAAAATATTTAATAACTTCTTTTTTTAAAGATTCAGTAACTTTTACTTTTTTATATTCATGGCTGACTGAGTTTGTCTTTTTACCATTTTTGTCATAAAAATCAAGTGTGAGCTCATTACCGAATGTAGAAATTATCCTATCCTCATCAATTACCTCAAGGATGTTGGCAGTTTCAAAGACTTTAGTACCTTTTCCAGGCTGAAATGGACTTTCCCATTTTTTTATTTCTTTAATTTTTTTTAATTTTGGCGAGTACAGATCCAGAGCTATAAAATTATTTCTTCCTGAGACAGAGCTCCCCAATCCAACAAAACCATTTTTAATACTGAGATACCTGTTCCCAAAAAAGCTGAAGGGCGTTTTCATTTCCTTTATGAATTTTCCTTCAAGATTAAAAAATGACAATTTTCCTACACTGGAAACCAGTATTTTGTCTGATAATATATCAAGATAAAGACCTGTGCCACCATAAGATGTAATTTTAAACTCTTCCGGACCTTCGCCCAATTTCCCAAATTTTCTTATAAACTTTAGGTCTTTAAGAGAGTAAACATTAATTATTGCTCCTTCAGTCACATAAATAAATTTGTTTTCAATAAAAATAGAATCAGGTTTCATGATATTATCAAGCTCTACAGTTTTTTGTGAATAATTTAAACTGGTGAATAATACAATAATTGATAAAATAATAATTAAACTTTTCATTTTTTACTCCTTTTTTTATAATATTGATATAAATAATTTATAAAAAATATTGTTTATATCTGGATAGACATTTTTTATTGCATCTATTATTACTTCTTTAGATGCGGGTAATTTTATTAATACTTCTCCTGCCCCATGATCTTTATAAATTGAGACTACTCCTTTTGTAACCTCTCCCATTGCTATTTTGGCATCAGCATAGGCACCAATAGCAAAGTCATTTGCAAATGCTGCTGCTCCTATAGAGAAGAAATAAGATGCGGCAAAGGCTCCAATTGAAAGTCCAATCGAGAGGGCAAAAGCTCCTATTGATAAGAAAATAGCCAAACTTACCGCACCAATAGAAATTAATCCAATAGAAATATTGCCAAGTGCAATAAGACCTAAAGCTATATTACCTATTGCAATTATCCCTTTGGCAATGCCTCCTCTTTTTATGTTAATATGAAGAAGAGGGATACCAAAAACACTCAATCCAGAAATATATTCAAATCCTTTTGATCTTTCCAGTTCCATATTTTCAATAAATTCCATTGCTACTTTTTCAGGTTTACCCATCAATTTAACAGGATCATTTTCTCCTGTTTCTTCTGACCTGATCAAAAGGTTAGAGTACAGGTCTTCATTAATGAGTTTTCTTGTTTTTGAACTGCAGTCAATATATGATAAGACTTTTTTAGTGTAATTTACAAACTTATAATTTTTCATTTTTTTCCTCCAGTATTAATTTGTTTGAAATAGATGTAAAATTTTCCCATTTTTCTGTCAACATTTTTATCTCCTTCTTACCCTCTTTTGTTATTGAGTAGTATTTTCTTGGTACTGACTTATTCCCCTCAATTGTTTTCCAGTAACTTTCAATTAGTTTATTGTCCTCGAGTCTATATAATACAGGATATAATGAACCCTCTTTTAATTTATAGTATCCGTTGCTGTTAATATCAAGGGTCTGCATCAATTCATATCCATACATATCCTGCTTTGTAAACATCTTTAATACAATTATTGCTAGTACGCCTTTTTTAAGTTGTCTGTCAACATCCATTACTTCTCCATCCTAAATATTTGTGTGTTCTAAGTATTTAGTATAACTAAGTATAGTGTCAAAGTAAAATTTTGTCAACAAAAAAAATAATTTTATTCTATGTGTCTTAATATAAAGAAGTTTTTATAAAGAAAATCATTAATATTTTATTGCAAAAAGCATTGTATTAAGGTTACAATTTACTTTATTTCGTGGAGGAAAAATGTTTAAGAATATAATTGTCAGAAGACCATGCAGGAATATGATAAATGGGATCAGCAATGCAGATTTTGGAAAACCAGATTTTCCTAAGGCTCTTTTACAGCACACTAAATATATTGATTTGATGAA
>JAOZTV010000457.1 GCA_029939015.1 Candidatus Aminicenantota bacterium | reverse complement strand
AATTCGCATCAGGCGATGTTCTTGCTGTTCTAACTGTATAAATAAATATTGGTTGTTTTTAACAACAACCAATATTATAATTATTTATGAAAAAAAAAACCAAAACTAATAGATTAGATATTGATTTAGTAAATCGAAAGTTGGCTATTAATAAAGAGTTGGCTTTGCCTTTAATAATGTCTGGTTCTGTGCTTGTAAATGGGCAGGTTGAGTATAAGGCATCAGCACAAGTAAAAGATACTGATATAATATCAATTAAAGAAAAAAACCCCTATGTTTCAAGAGGGGCTTTAAAAATAAAAAAAGCCTTTGATGAATTTTCAATAGATATTCCTGGGTTAAAAATTCTTGATATTGGTATATCAACTGGTGGATTTTCTGATTTTGTTTTAAAAAATGGGGCAGAAAAAGTTTTGGGTATTGATGTAAATACAGATCAGGTTGATTATAATCTCAGAAAGAATAAAAAGTTATTACTATTAAAAAAAAATGCAAGAGAGATTAAAAAAGACGATGTGGGATTTGAACCGGATCTTATAGTTATGGATCTTTCTTTTATTTCTATTACAAAAATCATACCTGCTTTAAAAGTCTTTAAAAATGCAAGAATTTTAACACTTGTAAAACCCCAGTTTGAAGCTCCTAAAGATAAGGTTGGAAAAGGTGGGATAGTATCGTCATTAGAAGATAGAATTAAGATAGTCTTAGATATCAAACATAAAATTGAAACTGAAAATTTTGCAATTATTAATTTTACAAAAGCAGGGATAAAAGGACAAAAAGGAAATCAGGAATATTTTTTTCTTTTAAAATATGGTAAAAATAGTATAAATGATGATAAAATAAACATTGAGATGAAAAATGTATAATAAAATTGGAATTGTTATTAAACCACCACGGAAAGATATTGAGAAAAATGTCAAAAAACACCTTATAAATGCAATAAGTATTTTAAAGAAATTAAATAAGGAAGTAATACTTGAAACAATTGCTGCTGAATTATTACAACAGTCAAATGGAGTTTTAAGAAGTAAGATTGTCTCTTTATCCGATATTATTCTAATAATAGGTGGGGATGGTACATTTTTGTCTATTGCAGAGGATGCTGCCTATAAAAACATCCCAGTTGTTGGTTTTAATATGGGAACACTTGGGTTTTTAACTGAATTCAATATTAGTCAGTTAAATATTGAATTAAAAAATATTATAAACGGTAAATATAGGGTTTCAGAAAGAAAATTAATAAAATTAGAATATAATAAAACTATGTCTGCTTTGAATGATATAGTTGTCAGTAAAGGTGATATAGCAAGGGTAATTAAACTATCACTAATTATAGATGATGATCCAATAGCTGATATTACAGCTGATGGATTAATCATTTCAACCCCAACAGGTTCAACTGCTTATTCTCTATCTGCAGGAGGTCCACTAATTACACCTGAGGTAGAAGGAACGGTAATTACTCCTATTTGTCCTCATTCATTAACTTTCAGGCCAATAATTGTTCCGGACAGGTCTGAAATTAAGGTTAAACTTATCTCTGATAATACTGAAGTTTTTATAACAATTGATGGACAAACCAAGATACCATTTATATATAAAGATACGATAAAAATTTCGAGTTGTGAGAAAAAACTAAAGATGATAAGCCAGAATGATATGTCTTATTTTAAACTTTTATCTGAAAAACTAAAGTGGGGCTTATAATGATAATAGTTTGGGGGAAATTTTTTGTAATTCTGTTTCTTATAAATTTCTTTGGAAAAATATCTACAAAGAGTGCTGATATTATTGCAGAAAAAAAAGGGCTTGGAAGAGCTTTTATGGGTGTTGTATTTGTCTCGATGATAACCTCCTTACCTGAATTATTCAGTGGTATATCATCTGTGACAATTATTAAATCTCCAGATATTGCAATTGGACAGTTAATTGGCAGTTGTATTTTTAATATACTGATAATTGGTCTTATAGAGTTGTTCTTCTATAAAAAAAACATTTATAAAAAGAGTAGTAAGCAAAATATTCTAAATTTGGGTTTTAGTATTATAATAATTGCAGTATTAGTTTTTTTAATTGCTTCTAAATTTGATTTAAAGATAATGAATATTGGAGTTTCGTCATTAATAATATTTACGCTCTATATGTTTTTTATGAGAGTTATATTTAAAGATAGAAAAGAAACAAAAGAAGTTTTTCAGTATAAAGACAAGAGTTTGAAAAAAGAAATAATAAAATTTGCATTATCTGCAATAGCAATTATTGCAATAGG
>JAOZTV010000005.1 GCA_029939015.1 Candidatus Aminicenantota bacterium | reverse complement strand
CATATCCCGGTTTTGGAGAATTATAAGGATTATGATAGATAGCCTGCCCCATATCAAGAAGATATCCCTTAGAATCAAAAACCAGTGCCCTCGCACTCTGTGTCCCTATATCAATAGCCAGTAAATTGTTTTTTATCATTTTTTATTATACAATAATTTTGAACTATATGCTTTATTCCAAGTTGATATATATATTTTTTCTTCTATATCCCATTTTTTATCATCCCAACCTAAAATCTTCTGAATCTTAGTCTTTAATTCCGGTAATTTTGAGATGTATCCATCTTTTGAAAATAAACCTATTCTTGTTCTTCTCAGCAATAAATCATCCAAAGACATAATCATTCCATCTTTTGCCTCTTCGATTAAAGGGTCTATCACATTATCATGTGCTACATTATCTTCTGCTTTATTATCTTGTTTAATATTAATTTCTTTTTCTTTAAAATCTTTCTTTTTACTAAGACCTGCTTCTTTTAATACATTTTTTGCTATTAAACTGAATGTTGTTAATTTACCGCCTGTAACTGATATAAAACCATCTTCTTTCCAAACAGCATGTTCTCTTGATTCTTTTGATGGATCTTCCTTTCCTGAATCAACAACCGACCTGACTCCTGAAAAAGTTGATAACACATCTTCTTTAGACAAATCAAGTTCAGAAAACCAGTGATTTAAAGCTTCAAGCATATATTCTCCTTCATCAGGAGTAATTGCTGGTTCTTCATTTAATGGACTATTATGATCTATGTCAGTTGTTCCAACCAGAGTATGTCCCTTCCATGGCAGAATATAAAGAGGACGGTCATCCCTTGGGTGCATTATGCTTATAGCTTGAGAAACTGGAAAACGCCAGTTTGGAAATATTAAATGACTTCCTCTCAATGAACGAAGTTTCTCAGATTTTCCAACTTTATTATGTATTTTGTCTGCAAGAATACCAGTTGCATTAATTACAACTCCTGCATTTATTTTATAGATTTTTTCAGAGATAGTATCCTTTGCTATAATTCCTGTAACACTTTCTTTCTCTCTTACTACCTCTTTGAATTGCATATAATTAACTGCCATTCCACCCTCATTAACACCCTCTCTTATAACCTTTAAAACAAGTTCGGCATCATCAGTTATTGCATCTAAGAACGAATATCCCCCATTTTCAAAATTTTCTCCCATTGAGGGAATCAACATTGAAAAATTTTGTGGATCATAGTATTGGTGTGAATACCGCCATGCCATAATATCGTAGAGAGACAGACCTACTTTCATTAAGGCTCTAAAACTCTTTGTCTTAACAGGAACTAAGAATTGAATAGGCTTAACAAGAGTTTTATAATAATTTAACATCCTCTCTCTTTCTGAAATAGAGTTAAGGGTAGTCATTATCTGTCCATTTTTCAAATATCTCAAACCTCCATGAACAAGTTTTGCTGAACGACTTGAAGTACCAAAGGCAAAATCCTTCTGTTCAATAAGCAGGCAGGACAAACCCATCTTTGAAGCCTCATGAAGAACACCTGCACCAGTAATACCTCCACCAATTACTATAACATCATATCGCTTTTTTAAATTCTGTAAAATTTTCTCTCTTTTCATAGTATCTCCTTTTTTTTATTAAGGCAAAGAGGCAGGGAGGCAAAGAGGCAGGGAGTAAAACAAGAGAAGAAATCTTATTGCTAATAAAGAATTTACTCTCTGCCTCTCTGCCTATTTGCCTCCTTGCCTATTACTTTACTCCTTGCCTCTCTGCCTATTTGCCTATCCCTTTACTCTCTACCTTATTTAACCAACTTCCCCGGGTTCATTATCCCGTCAGGATCAAAAGTTTTTAATATATTTTCTATTGTTTTAATTCCCAGACTTCCTTTTTCTGCTTCCAGAAATGGCAAATGATCTTTTCCTACTCCATGCTGATGACTTATAGTCCCTTTATTCTTTACAATAGCCTCACTTACTGCCTCTTTTACTTTAAGCCATTTATCCAGTGTTTCTTTATGAGATTTTCCAAGTTCAAATATGTATGATGTATATACACTACTTCCGGTTTTATAAATATGAGATAAATGAGTAAAGATACTTACCTTTTCTCCAATGGTTTCAAATGAATTAGTTATTGACTTTTCAACATCAGATATTGTCATATCAACCATATCCCATGGAATTGCAGTTTCGAGAGTATCAATCCCATAACCTTTATCCCATAATGTATTGCGTAAATAAGGCAAGTCAAATCTTTTCTTATGCCAATGCTTACCCGGTGTTTCTCCAACAATAATTCCACCATATTTCTTAATTACCCTATCTGCTCTTTTTAAAACTGATTTAGTAGTTGATTTATCTCCTACAATTCCATATAACAACATTGATTTATTTATTGAAAAACCTCTGAATTTCAAATACTTATTTAATAAAGTTAAGGAAAGACTTTCACCATTTAAAGCCAACATATTAGCCGTTTCTTTTTCATAAGAAAGCCTCATCATTGTTAATGAAATTCCATTTTGCGAAATTTCTTTAACAGCCTTTTTTGCATTTTTTTCATCTTTAAAAAAAGCACCTTTAAAAATTTCTTTCTTTGGAAGCGGTATTATTCTTACTGTACATTTTGTTATTATCCCTAACCTTCCCTCTGAACCAAGAATTAACTCTTTAATATCAGGACCAGCAGCAGATGCAGGAAATTCCAATATTTTATAAGAACCCTCAGGTGTTTCAATTTTACAAGCCTGTAAAAGCCTTTCGATTCTACCATATCCCATTGAAAAATGACCGGCAGATCTTGCAGCAACCCATCCACCAAGACTTGCGTATTCAAATGACTGTGGATAATGTCCGAGGGTAAAGCCTTCAGCTCTGAGTGCCGCTTCAAGGTCAGGTCCCTTGATACCTGCTTCAAATACAGCAGTAAAATTTTCCTTATTAATTGACAACATTCTATTCATTCTGCTCATATCAACGGTTAAATTTGCTGTCTTAGATTTTTCCGGGCTTAAATGTCCAGTAACTGATGTGCCGCCTCCATAGGGTATGAGTGAGACTTTATTTTCTTTTGCAAATTTTATTATTTGCTTAACTTCATCTTCATTTTCAGGATATGAGACACCATCGGTAAATTGATCATACCCTCCACCCTTAAACATTACCCAGTCGGCAAAACTTTGTCCTGTAGAATGAGTAATTCTTTCTTTTGCATCTGTCAATATTAGATTATGCTTTAAAAGTCTGCTCTCAGGTACTTTTTTTACAACATCTTCAAGTTCGACATCATTCAAAACATTACCTTTACCAACTTTTTCTGCAATATAATCAAAGGCAGAATCCTCTAAATTATACTCAAAATTCTCCTTTCCCCATCCATTCCATCTTCTCATTTTATATCTCCATTTTTTGCTTTTTTCCATAAACCAATACTATCCTGCATCATTTTTGTAGTTATAATTTCTGCTTTCTTATAATTCTTTTCCATTGAAGTTGTTAATAAATCAGCAAAATAAATTCTTGATAAATCTCTGTTTTTTTCATAAGAGAAGTATGGTAGAGCCATTTCAACATAGACTTTATCAAAACTGTTAAATAATAGAGTAAATATCGGATTTTTTGATAATTCTGCAAGTTTTTTTTGTAAATCCCAGTCATAAGATGCATAAGCTCTTGATGAGTCTTCAATATTTTCAATATCAGCAAGAAAGCCAACAAGCAAATGAGGACTATTTTTTACAACCTCAGATACCAGTAAAGGCAAAATTGCAATCCTCAATTCAAGTATATAGAGGATAAAATCTTCCGGAAGTTCTTTACATATCTCAACTATTTTGACAAGAACATTAAGATTGCCCTTTTTCCAATAATCATTCACAATAGTCGGACTACCCTTTTTAACCCTAAGAAATCCATCTCTTTCAAGCCTCTGAATAGCCTCTCTCAAGGTAGGTCTTCCAACATTTAACTGCACTGCCAGCTCCCTCTCAAAAGGAATTGCATCTCCCGGTCTATACTTACCGCTAAGTATCTCATTAATAAGCCTATCTTCAATTTGTTCAGAAAGTTTCTTTTTCATAATCCCTCTCTTTGGTATTACCTATTTTATTTCAGGTATTACCACAAAAGAAGTATAAGATTAAAAACAAAATTTGTCAACAAAAATAAATATTTTGTTTATTAAATCTATTTAAGTAAAACCTAAGTTGAGTGTGTCTGACCTTCTCTTATTAATTATTTATAGATTTTATATTAAACAGAACTGGGCGAACACATAGATTCGCCCCTACATTCTTTGGTTCTTTCTGAAATCTTGATTATTAATCTTTACATATTAAGTTACTTGTAGATCAATTCCGAGAGACTCGGGTTATTTGCTAATAAGTATGTCGAGGATTTTTGTAAAGCCTTATGGTGCAACAGACTTTAGCCTATTCGCCAAAACAATCGCTCAATTTAGATATAAATAAAACACTTATAAAGTCAAATAAACAGTTAAAAAACAGGCTTTATTCCAAAAAACAATTATTATACTTGTCGCACCAAGCTATTTTTTTATGCAAGAATTTTCAAACCAAGGTTTTTGAAGTATTTTATGTTTTTATCCCTACTGAGAAAATAATATTTCCTGCTAATTGCCTGCCAGATAAGCATCCTGTCAAATGGATCTGAATTTCCAGCTTTTGGTAATAAATGAAAATTTGAAGCATCATGCCCAGTTAAATCTATCAACTTAAAACCTGTTTTGTTTATGATTTCGACTAATTCTGAAGGTGAAAAATCATTTAATTCAAGTTTTCCAATAGAAAATTTTAATGATATTTCCCATATACTTACAGAGCTAACAAAAATCTCATTCTCAGTGTCTGTTAGTATTTGTTTTTCATTTTCTGTTAATTTATTTGTATCAAACAAAACCCATAGTAAATAATGTGTGTCAATAATTATTTTCATAAGGTTAAAAACTCTTCATCACTTATCTTAAAATCATCTTTGACAGTATATGAAGCTTTGCTCTCTAATAAACCTAATTTAATTTTTTTTGATTTCACATATTTCTTGTAAGGAATTATTACTGCAATTTTTTCTTTTTTTTTCCCAAAAGCAATAATAACTTCTTTTCCTGTTTTTATACTCTTAATGACATCAGAAAAATTTGTTTTTAATTGTCCAATAGTTAGTGTTTCCATAAACATACAATAATATATATTTTTGTTTTTGTCAACTTTTTTATTTAAAGTTGACAAGATGTCATTAAGAAATTTCAGAAACTTTTAACATATTTGTTGCACCTTTTACAGGGCTCATACCTGATATTATAATTACAGAGTCACCTTTTTTAACAAGTTTTTTGCTTTTTAGCAATTCCATACCTTTTTCTATCATCTCAAACGTACTGCCTGTCTGTGGGATTTGAAAAGGGTAAACACCCCAATATGCATTCATCTTTTCAATCACCCTCTCCTGTGAAGAAAAGGCATGAACCGGACAAGGGGGACGATATTTTGAAAGTTTTAATGCTGTATTGCCTGTAAAACTATAGACAAGAATATATTTAACATTAAGTTCTCTTGCAATCTCGGCTGCTCCTCTTACTATTGCGTCAGTACTTTCAAAGTTTGTAATTTCTACTGAATAATTATATAGGCTTGAACATTCTGCAGCAATTGCAATTCTTTTCATCATCTCAATCGCCTTTACTGGATACTTGCCCATAGCTGTTTCACCTGAAAGCATAACCGCATCACTTCCATCAAATATTGCATTTGATACATCCGAAGCCTCTGCTCTGGTTGGTCTTGGATTATTAATCATAGATTCTAGCATCTGAGTTGCAGTAATTGTCATCTTATTTTTCCTATTTGCCATATCCAATAGTTTTTTTTGTATTATTGGTACAAATTCAGGATCAACTTCAACTCCTAAGTCACCTCTTGCAACCATTATTCCATCAAAAGCATCAATAATCTTTTCTATGCGCTTTAATGCCACAGGTCTTTCAATTTTTGCAATAACAGGAATATTCAAGCCTGCCTTTTTGGTCATTTCTCTGATAGGTTTTATATTATCAGGAGAATCAACAAAGCTCATTGCAATTATATCAATTTTATTTTTAAGTCCAAATTCCAGATCTTTTCTATCTTTTTCTGTAAAAACTGATATTGAAATAGAGGAATTTGGAAGATTTATCCCCTTATTTGATTTAGCAATTCCCGGAACCTTAACCTTACACACAACTGTTTTTATTCCTACCGATTCAACTTGCAATTCTAAATAACCATCATCAAGTAAAATCGTATCATTTTTTTTAACAAGCTTAGGTAATAATACAAATTCCGTATGCAATTCGGCCTCAACCGAATCATCAATACTTAATTTAATGATAGCATTTTTTTTTAATTCAACAGGCTTTTCAAGTTTAGACAATCTTATCTTAGGTCCACTCAAATCCTGAAGTATTGCAACAGGAATATCCAGTTTTTTTGAAACCTTTCTGATCAATTCTAAAGTTTTCTTATGATCCTCATAACTTCCATGAGAAAAATTCAGTCTGGCAATTGACATCCCTTTTTGGATCATCTTTGTTAAAACAGCCTCATCAGAAGATGCAGGACCAATAGTTGCAACAATTTTAGTTCTTAAGCGGACATTCTTTTTAATATCATTAAATTCAAGCATTTTTTCTCCTTATTTATTATCACTCTAATGTCAATACTACTAAAATAAAAAAATTTTGTCAAAATATTTGAATAAAAATAATTATTTTAATATAATATTTTATAGTTATTTTAAAAAGGAGGAGACAAAGATGAAAAAATTATTATTAGTAAGTCTATTGGGTATTTTTATTTTGGGATTAATAGCATGTGGTGGAGGAGATGCAAAAAGCGTACTTAGAGACTATATTAACTCAATGAAATCTTTCAGTGAAGATATGAACAGTGCAGACAGTGCTGGTGAGGTTACAAAAGCATTAAATGACTTCTCAGACAACATGGAATCTATAATTCCAAAAATGAAAACACTATCAGACAAATATCCCGAATTAAAAAAAATGAGTTCAAAGGGTAATTTACCTGAAGAGTTCAAAGAATTTGAAACTGAAATGCAGGAAGTAGCAACAAAAATGATGGGTGCTTTTATGAAAATGGGAAAGTATGCATCAGACCCAAAGGTCGCAGAAGCTAATAAAAGATTTATGAAAACTATGCAGGGATTAAAATAGTTAAGTAATCGTATAGTAAATTTAGTAAACACAGACTTAATGGGACACATTTTATGTGTCCCAAAAAACTAAAAACAAGTGGATAAAGAAAATAATACAATTTCGGTAAATAATGAAAAACGATTACGTTTAGCCTTAGATGCAGCAGAAATTGCACTCTGGGATTTGAATGTTAAAAAACAAGAAATATCATTTTCAGATAATTATGAAAAACTATTTGGAATAAAACCTAAGTCTTTTGACGGCAAATATGACAATTTTTTAATAATGATTCACCTTGATGACAGGGCCAGAATAGACAAAATCTTAAAAAAAGCAGTAAAACTAAAGAGACCTTATGATGAAGAATTCAGAACCGTCTGGCCTGATAAAACTGAACGATGGTTAAGGATAAGAGGAGATGTACATTTAGATAAAAAAGGGGAGATATTGTCTTTGCTTGGTTCTATTCATGATAAGACCGACCGAAAACTTTATCTTGAAAACCTCCAAAATACACATAAAATATTAGAAAAAAATGTAACAGCAAGAACAAAAGAGCTCGCCAATATAAATAAACAATTAAGAGATGAAATTTCTGAAAGGAAAAAACTTCAAAAAGAGATAATGAATGTCAGCGAGATGGAACAACAGAGAATTGGGCAAGACCTTCACGACAGTATATCTCAGCAAATTGGTGGTATTTTGTTTATGAGCCAGGTTCTCTACAGTAAGTTGAATGAAAAGAACATATCTGAATCTGAAGAGCTAAATAAGATTATAAATCATCTGAATACAGCACTTAAACATATAAGAAAATTATCAAAAGGACTATATCCAATAATTGGAATAGACGGTCTCTATCCTGCACTCAAAGAATTATCAGAGTCCCAGAAAGACCTTTATAAAATCTCTATTCATCTAGACTTTGATGAAAGTATAAATGGTTTTGATGATACAACATCAATTCATCTTTATCGTATAGTTCAGGAAACTATAAATAATGCAATAAGGCATGGAAGAGCCAGCAAAATATTTATTAGTTTACAAAACATTAATAATAATATTTGTATGTCAATCAAAGATAATGGAGTAGGATTTCCTCAAAAAATGAACAGAAAAGGAATTGGAATAAACATAATGAAGTATAGAGCATCAATAATTGGAGCTTCATTTAATTTAGAAAGTTCAAAAGACAATGGCACAATAATTAATTGCTGTTTAAGGAAAAAATGAGTAAAAAATCAATAATGATAGTCGATGACCATCCTATAATGAGAGCAGGAATTGCCCAGCTGATTAATCAACAAAATGATTTGAAGGTAAGTAGTGAAGTAAGCAGTGCAAGAGAGGCTTTAAAAGAACTTAATAAAAAAACACCTGACCTTGCCATTATTGACTTATCACTAAAAGAAATCAGTGGAATAGACCTGATAAAAGAAATAAAAAAAAGGCATAAGGATTTGCCAACCCTAGTTTTATCTATGCACTCAGAAACAATTTATGCCGAGAGAGTATTAAGAGCAGGAGCAAAGGGTTATATTATGAAACATGAACCAGCCGAAAAATTAATTAAGGCAATAAGAAAGGTTCTAAAAGGCAAAACATATTTAAGCGAAAATATGTCAGAAATCATCCTTGACAGAATGTCAGGAAACTCTTCAAAAGATACGACAAGCCTTATAAATAGTTTAAGTGACAGAGAATTAGAAGTTTTCAAACTAATCGGCGAAGGTCATAAACCACACCAAATAGCAGACAACCTTTTTTTAAGCGTAAAAACAATAGAAACATATTACGCCAGACTAAAACAAAAATTCAACATAAAATCCGCATCAGAATTAAGAAAAATAGCAATTAGCTGGTATCAATAATAATTTCAATAGAATTTGGACTTGGACTTGTGAGTTATTTTTATTAACCTTTAGTTGAAAAAAAGTTATTCTACCTATATAATAGGTTATGTAACCTATGTAGGAGGTAGATATGATTGCAAAATTATTTAATGGTAAGTCCGCTGAGACAGTTCTTTTATTTCTATATGCATTTAATGAGGGATATGCCAATGAAATTTCAAACTTTTCAGGTATATCATTAAACTCTATCCAAAAGCAACTGATTAAATTTGAGGATTCCGGGCTGTTTGTTTCACAAATGAAAGGAAAAACTAAAATGTTTTTGTGGAATCCGAGATATCCTTTTCTTGAGGAGTTCAAATTGTTTCTAAAAAAAGTTTTTATGTATTTGCCGGAAGAAGAAATGAAACGTTATAATACAATAAGAAAAAGACCCAGAAAAGGAGACAAAATATTGTGATGAATATTAATAAAAAATCATCTTTAAAAGATATTGCACTAATCGTTGGAAAGCTCCTAAAAGATTCAAAAATTGACGCAGTTCTGGTAGGCGGAGCTGTGGTTTCAATTTATTCAGAGAATAAATATCAATCTTATGATTTGGATTTTATATCTATTACAGATTTGAAAACACTTGAAACTACATTAGTAAAAGTGGGCTTCTACAAAGAAGGAAATTATTTCAAACATAATAGTACTGAGTTTTTCATTGAATTTCCTACTCCCCCAGTTTCCGTTGGAAATCATCCAGTACATGAATTTAGTGTTATTGAGAGTGAAAAAGGTTTTTTAAAACTACTAACTCCAACCTATTGTGTAATGGACAGACTTGCAGGTTTCTATTTTTGGAATGATTGGCAATCATTGGATCAGGCAATATTAGTGGTAAAACATCATAAAATTGATTTTTCAAAAATCAAAAAATGGTCAAAAGAAGAAAATGAATTAGATAAATATAATATTTTTATAAACAAACTGAAGGAGCTTGAATGAGAGAAACATTCTACATATTCTTAAACGTCAGGTTTAAAAAGAAAAGATGAAAGAAGAACAAAATATTAAAATATGATTACATCATTATGTTTTTGTAATGGCTTTCCCCTACAAAAAAAAGGGGGAACTCCCTTATTGATATAAAGCACTATCTTATTTAAGATTTAATATAAAAAATAGGAGAATAATAATGAAAAAATTATTTAATTTAGTTATGGTTATCACGGTTATTTCACTTTTATCTTTTGGGTTCACAACAAACCTTAAAGCTGAAGAAGATGATAATACCAATGGTAAAGTGGATACAACAGATGGTATTCTGACTTTACAGTCTGCAAATGGTGATTTCAAGTATAAGATGGATGCACGTCTTTATCTTGATGCAGCTATTTACAATGAAGACGAAGCTGTTCTTGATCTTCATAGTGGAAGTGAAATTAGAAGAATGAGATTTGCTATCAAGGCAACATTATGGAAGAATTTTATCGCAGAGATCGATTTTGATTTTGCAGGTAATGAAGTTGATATTAAAGATGCTTATTTAGGTTATAGAGTTGAAAGCACAATGTTTAAAGTTGGAAATTTCCGTTCTCCATTCAGTCTTGAAGAGGTAACAACTTCACGTTATATCTCATTTATCGAAAGAGGACTGCCAAATGCTTTTCCTACAGGTCGTTTACTTGGATTGGCTGGATACAAATGGGGTAGAAACTGGCAGATAGCTGGTGGAATCTTCGGCCAGGAACCTGGTGATACAGACGATGAAGCTCTTGATGATGAAGAAGAATTGGAAAAAGCTGATGAAGGTTATGCTATTGTAGGTAGATTCACAATTGCACCTTTATATAAGGGCAATAATGTAATTCACGTTGGTGGTTCTTATGCCTATAAAACAACAGACGCATATACAGAAAAGATGAAATTCAAAGCTTATGATGAGTCAAAAATTTCACATTTGAGATTCCTTTACTTAAAAGAAAAGAATGTTGACCATACTTCAATGTTCGGTCTTGAAGCAGTTTTACATTTTGGACCTTTTCATGTTCAGGCTGAATACATGAAGGCTGGCGTAACAAGGCTTGCCGACAGCGGAAAACCGAATTTTTCTGTTTCTGGTGGATATGTTTTTGCAAGCTATTTCCTCACAGGTGAATCAATGCCATATTATGCAGACCAGGGCGAATTCGGAAGAATTTTTCCAAAGAGCAAGAAGGGCGCTGTTGAATTACTGGCAAGATACAGTTGGATAAATCTTAATGATTTTGAAGCTGATATTGATGCAGGAGAAGGCAAGAACTTTACACTTGGATTAAGCTATTATTTAAACCCAAATTATAAGATTATGTTTAACTATACAAATGTTGACCATGACGAATATGCTGATTTTGATGGTGATTATGACAAATATTCTGTAGATGGTGCGGGTGTACCGGCAGGTGGATTTGATTATAGTGTATTCCAGGTTCGTTTATTGGTAGCATTTTAATAAATACTTAGGCAAAGAGGCAATAGGCAAAGAGGCAAAGAGTAGAGCAAGAGAAGATATTTTTAAAAGCCTTACTCTTTGCCTACTTGCCTCCCTGCCTTTAGAAAAAGGAGTTAAAAATGGGTAAAGAAATAGAAAAAAAATTTCTTATTACTGGTGAAGAGTGGAGAAAATTGGCTGAGGGTGTTTCCTACCGTCAAGGTTATTTATCAACAGTTAAAGAAAGAACAGTAAGAGTAAGAACAATTGGGAAAACAGGATACTTAACTATAAAAGGTTTAACTGTTGGAGCAACAAGACTTGAATATGAATATGAAATATCGGTTTCTGATTCAAATGAAATGCTGGATGAATTATGTGAGAAACCAATTATAGAGAAAAATAGATATAAGGTAGAGTTTGATGGTTTGATCTGGGAAATAGATGAATTTTTTGGAGAGAATGAAGGACTTGTTTATGCTGAAGTTGAGCTGACAAGTGAAGATCAGGAAATAAAAAAACCAGCTTGGATAGGTGATGAGGTAACGGGAGACCCAAGATTTTTTAATTCAAATCTTATTGCACATCCATATTCAAAATGGGAAAAAAAATAGAGGATAAGATGGCTAAAACAAAATTAAAGATTGGTGAAATTTCAAAACCAAGGTTTGAATTCAGAACTTTTGGACAGGATTTTGATATAGAAAGGAAGAAAATGGAAGAACTTTCTGCTCCTGTTCCTGAAAAGGTAAGAGAGAGAAGTTCAGAGGAAATATATATTGTTTCAAAAACAAATGATGTTAATAACACAAAAGTAAGAGATGGTAAGATGGATATTAAAACATTTGTTAAGGAAATTGATGGTTTGGAACAGTGGAATCCACTATTAAAAACTGAGTTTCCTTTAAAGGCTGATTTTGTAAAAAATGAAATGTTTAATGCTTTTAAAGCAGAATGTCCAAACTTAGATAAAGATGAATATTCTTATGAAGATTTTATGACAATAATTTCTAACCATAAGGACCTTCAGGCTGTGAATGTAAAAAAGCACCGTTTTGGGTTTATGATTAATGATACTATCTGTGAATATGCCGAAGTCCTGATTAATGGAGCCTTGGTAGTTTCACTTAATTCAGAATCAACAGAGATTGATGATATAAAAAAGACATTAAAAGATGTAGGATTGACTGAAAAAGAAAATATAAATTATCTTGAAGTTATCAAACGGGTAATTGGAATGTCGGATAAGATCCTTTAAGTATTGAAGGTAAAATTGTTTTAATTGAGAGGAATATAATAGGGAAAATTAAGAATGGGTAAAAAAATATTAACAATAATTATTCTTTTAATTTTAATGTCTTTCGGATATGCGGACGACTATCCTACTAAACCAATTACAATATTGGTACATACAAAACCAGGTGGGGCCGTTGATCTGATGGCAAGGACATTATCAAGAGTTGCACATCAATATTGCGATCAGCCCTTTGTTGTTGTAAATAAACCGGGTGGCGGTGGAATTATTGCAGCAGCCAGATTACTAAGCTCAAGATCAGATGGGCATACGATTTTAGCTTTTCCTGCAACATTTATTCCAACCTTACAGACAATAGATATTGGTATAGGTTTAGATGATTTCCGTTATCTGGTATGTATGTCAATTTCACCAGAAGTACTTATAACTAATCCTAATAGCAAGATAAACAGTTTAGACAAAATCATTAGTTTTGCAAAAGAAAGTCCTGGAAAACAGAAATGGTGTGGTCCTGGAACCGGAAGTATAGATCACCTGATGGCTGTAAAGGTTTGGGAGAAAGCAGGAATAAAGGTAAAGTGGATCCCCTATGGTGGAGGAAGTCAGGCGATGGGCGCTGTTATGGGAAAACATGCTGATGTTTACGTAGGAAACCCTGAAGATATTTTAGGGAGGCAGGAAAATTTAAATATTGCCGCAGTATCATCAAATATACGACTTAAATCCTTTCCAGAAGTTCCAACCTTTGTTGAAAAAAACATAGATTTGCCATATGAAGTAATGTGGAGGGGTTTTGTATTACATAAAGATACTGATGAAAAAGTAATTGCATATCTTGAAGAACTATTTGAGAAATGCAGTAAAGATCCTATTTGGAAAAATTATATAAAAAAAACCATGGTTACACCTGTGTTCATAAAAAACAAAGAGTTTAAAAAACTAGTTTATAAAGATGTAAAATCAGCCAGAAAATATCTGAAAATTGCAGGCTTTACCTTAGATAAAGCTACTAAGAAAACGCCCTATCTTATTATCTTCCTGATATTACTTTTTCTTGTATCATTCATTTCAATCTTTTTCATCTTCAGAAAAAAAAACATAAAGCTTAATGGGACAATTTCAATACTGACATTTTCAGGTATTCTTGCAATTTCATTTTATTATATTTCAAACTTTTTCCCTGCACCACGGGAAGGCCTTTTTGTAGGTGCAGCTTCGATCCCGAAAGTATGGTCAATCTTTCTGTTTGCTGTTTGCATGATCGGGTTATTCTTATACTATAAAGACCCAAAAAATGAATCTACAAAAAAAGGTGATAATGTAAAACAGGTAATAATTTTAATATTCTTTATCTTAATTTATATAATATTAATTTCAATTATTGGATTTTTTATTTCTACCGGATTATTTTTAATAGCTTCAATGCTAACCTTGAAATACAAGCAATATTATAGCTTGGCTTTTACGATAGTTTTAGTGTTATTGTTTATGTATATAGTCTTTATTAAAGTATTAATGGTACCTCTGCCAAGTGGTATGTTTGAATAACAGAAAGTCAGCTGAGCTGGTCCGGCTATGCCGGTAGGAGATTTTAATTTTATGGATTTACTCACAAATTTAATAGATGGGTTCAGTGCTTTAGGCGGAACTGATACAATTGTCTGGTGGCAGCCCATATTAGTTATTTTAATTGGAATTATAGTTGGAATATTCGTAGGTGTAATGCCTGGGCTTTCAGCTTCAACAGGACTTGCCCTGATAGTTCCTTTTACATTTGGAATGGAACCATTAATTGCAATAATATTACTTGCTGCAGTTTACACCTCTGCATCATATGGTGGGACAATTTCTGCAATTTCAATTAATACACCCGGAACTCCAGCAGCAGTGGCAGTAGCTTTTGATGGCTATGCATTAACTAAAAAAGGAGAGCCAGGAAAGGCACTAGGTGCCAGTTTATTTGCAAATGTAATAGGCGGTTTAACCGGTTCTCTCGTCCTAATTTTCTTCTCTGTCCCACTTGCAAAAATTGCTCTAAAATTCGGACCTGCTGCATTCTTTTCCCTTGCAATTTTCGGTCTGACAATAGTATCTTCTATGGAATCAAAAAATCGTTTAAAGGCATTTGTCTCAACAGCGATAGGACTCCTTTTAATGACTGTAGGTCTGGATATTATAAATGGCTCACCCCGATTCACATTTGGAAGACCAGAACTTTTTGATGGCTTCACATTTATTCCTGCCTTAATTGGTTTATTTGCAATTGGTGAAATTCTTTTAAATATTGAAAATATGCAGATAGTAGAAAAAATCAAACAAAAATTTTCAAGTAAGATGCCAAAATTCAGTGAAATTTTGTCATTAAAAGGATTGATCGCAAAATCATCAGTTATAGGTGCTCTCATTGGAGCAATTCCCGGTGCAGGCGCTACAATTGCTGCATTTATTGCCTATAGTGAGGCACAAAGAACCAGCAAAAAAAAAGATGAGTTTGGAAAAGGTTCCTTAGAGGGAATTACTGCTCCATCATCTGCTGCCGGTGCTTCTGCAGGTGGTGCTTTAATACCCCTATTAACGCTTGGAATCCCTGGATCTGCAGCAACTGCCGTTATGATCGGTGCTTTATCTTTACATAATATCACACCGGGACCTGAACTTTTCAAACCGGAAAATTCAACCCTGGTTTATGCATTATTTGCTAGTTTATTTGTTGGGAATGCATTTATGTTATTCATAGGATATGCAGGAACCCGTTTATGGGTAAAAATAATATCAGCGCCAAAGGCCGTGCTATTTTCAATCATTATATCGATAGCTCTTGTCGGATCTTATGCTGTAAAAAATTCAATGTTTGATGTTTTTGTCTGCCTTGGCTTTGGTATATTCGGTTGGTTATTGCGAAGAAATGGCTTTCCAACAGCCCCTATGGTATTAGCAATGATACTTGGGAATATGGCAGAAACAAATTTTCGTCAGGCTCTTTTGGCTGAAGGAACCTGGACAGTATTCTTTACTGATCCGGTAAGTCTAGTTTTATTAATAATGGCATTTTTGTCATTGGCATATCCATTATATAGTGAAAGAAGAAAAAGAAAAAAAGAAAAGGAGGAAAATATAAATGTTATTTAAAAAAACCAAATCTTTAGAGGATCGATTTAATAAATTTCTCAATATTACTAGTGAAGCAGGGATTATTTTGTTTGAGGGAATAAAATGTTATCTTGAGAATAATGAAGCTGAATTTGAACATTTTTTAGATAAGTTGAGAAAGCTTGAAGGTGATGCTGATTCACTGAGAAAAGAAATAACAACCGAACTATATGCCAAAACTTTAATTCCTGAATCAAGAGGAGATATTTTTGATCTTTTAGAAACGCTTGACGATGTGATCAATCAGGCCAAACAGACATTAATAGAGTTTTCTATAGAGATTCCTGTAATTCCGAAAGTATATAATGAAGATTTTATTAAACTTGCAGAGTATGCCGGTAATGCAGTAAACCAGGTTGTAAAAGCTACAAGAAAATTTATTAATGATCCAACAGATGTAGAACATAATATTAATAAGGTATATTATTGGGAAAAAGAGGCGGATAGACAATCTGAACAGTTGAAGCGTAAAGTGTTTAAAGATACATCAATAGAAACACTCAGTATGAAATTTCATATGAGATATTTTGCTCTTCATATTGATATGATAGCTGATAAAGCTGAAGATGTTGCAGATAAGTTAAGTATTTATGCAATTAAAAGATCAATATAAAATGAAGGAATGGTAGTGTAAAATGATATTATTTTTTCTTTCAAGCGGTTTGTTTTTAGGCTGGTCCCTAGGCGGAAATGATGCAGCAAATGTATTTGGTACTGCAGTTGGGACAAAGATGGTAAAATTCCGTACAGCGGCTCTAATTGCTTCAATATTTCTTATTCTGGGTGCGGTGATTTCCGGTGCAGGTGCAAGTCATACACTTGGGAAATTAGGTGCTGTCAATGCAATAGGCGGTGCATTTATGGTTGCTTTTGCTGCTGCATTTACAGTTTTCATGATGACCCGTTTACAATTACCGGTTTCAACATCACAGGCAATTGTAGGAGCTATTATCGGATGGAATTTGTTTTCACACACTCAGACAGATTATAATTCACTGGTTAAAATTGTATCAACCTGGGTAATGAGTCCGATTCTTGCAGCTGTTTTTTCAGCCCTATTATATTTACTTCTAAAATTAATATTGAAGAAGTGGAAATTAAGTATATTCCGTTTGGATTCTTATACAAGAATTGCATTAATCGTTGTCGGGGCATTCGGTGCATATTCACTTGGTGCAAATAATATTGCCAATGTAATGGGTGTTTTTGTTCCTGTTTCCCCTTTTAATGATATCAGTATTGGAAATTTTTTTACAGTTACAGGGATTCAACAACTTTTTTTTCTTGGTGCAATAGCAATTTCAGTTGGAGTTTTTACATACTCATATAAGGTTATGAAAACAGTTGGTGCAGGCGTAGTAAAACTTACACCACAGTCTGCCCTGGTTGTAGTTTTAGCTGAGTCATTGGTTCTTTTTTTATTCGCATCTTCATCGGTACATGATTTTCTTGTTTCTCATAATCTTCCAGCATTTCCACTTGTACCTGTTTCAAGTTCACAATTGGTTATCGGAGCAATTATAGGGATTGGTTTGGTTCAGGGTGGACGAAATATCAACTTTAAAATACTTGGAAGAATTGCATCTGGTTGGGTTACAACTCCAATAATAGCTGCATTAATAGCCTTTATTGCTCTATTCTTCCTACAGAATACATTTAATATTGAAGTTTATAAACAAAAACCAGCACAGCAGAAAGTAACTTTAATTAACAGGGATTCTATAAAGGTAAAAGAAAAGTCTGAAAATAAAAAAGATGAAGACATGGGTAATCACAATAAAAAGAAGGTCATTGCTAATAAAATTGAATTAAAAAATCATACAAGTTAAAGATTATGTTGTGAATATTTTTATATATTGAAAAAATAAAAAACTATCGTTATCCATATTATTGAAAGTATATTCAGTAAAAGTCCCTTATAGAACATTTGTTTTAAGGAAACTCCCTTTATACTTGCATAGGCTATAGCATTAACCGGGGATGCTATAGGACTCATGAATGTGGCAGTAGATGAGATTGTGACTGCCAGCATTAAAAATAGCGGATTTATATTGATGGTAGGTGCAATAGTAGTTATTAATGAAAACATTATTATTATTATTGTTGTATTGCTGATTATTTCAGTAAAAAAAATAGAAACAAAAATTATTATTATTAGTAAGGCTGTAAAATTTGTATCTGCAGTTATTAATGATTGCATAGTGTCCTTAATGAATAGATATATATATCCATCAAATTCCGGAGAATGGGGATTATCTCCAATTTTTAAAATCAGATATAAAAACAGGATAACTATTCCCATAAAAGTAAGGCCAAGAAAAGGCAGATCATAAAAAATACGATTTATTGAGATATATGCAAAAGTATTTTGCTTTTTAAGGTTTCTTTTTTTTTCTTTAAATTGAAAAAACCACAGTTTATTAAACAATTTTTTTAAAATTCTTTCTGATTGATTTCTTTTTGATAAATTAAACCTTTCTTGTATCTCATTTAATAATTCACTTATATAAATCAAGGGAAACAGTATGATGTTCAAAAATAATTCTGAAATATTTTTGAACATTCTTTTCCATTTAAATTTGCCTTTTGGAAAAATTAAAACTAAAAAAATGAATATAAAAAGGTAGCTTATGAAGATAATATCAATTATATTGAAATTCATAAAAATAATTGATGGTTTTTTGATAAACTGTATTGCTGATAAAATTATAATAAAGGAAATATTCAATAATAAGAAAATAAAAAAATTATTTATTATTTGAGCAGGTTTTTTACTTGGAAGTAAGGTTAATTTACTTGAATAAATATCTTTTTCCGCACCAATGTTAAGTACAAATTTACCTATTAATAATAGTATAAAGGTTAAAGGTATTCCTAAGATTAACCAGGGGAAGAATGAAATATTCTCTCTACCGGGGATTTTTTGCAATTCAATATATCCAAGAAAATAAATATTTGATGATGCTCCTATCATGGAACCCATGCCGCCAATGTTTGAACCATATATTAATGCCAAAACAAGATTTGTTGATAATTTATTATTTCCTGTCATGTCAACGAGAGAATTTGCTTTTACTTTATCGATAATTATTTTTATTATAGGAATAAGCGTAATAACAACAATAGTATTTGGAAAAAAAAGTGAAAGAGCATAAGACAGAAATAGTATTTTTGTAGTTAAATATGAAATATCTATCTCTTTTTTTCTAAAAATAGAATTAATAAAATATACATGAAGTTTTTCTTCAATTAGAATACGTGATAAGAGAAAACCAATTATAATAATTATTAAATTCTGTAGCCAGACCATTGTTTTTAAGGTTTAAATAGATAGCCTTTATTCCTGATTGTTAAAAAAATACAGGGGTTTGACATATCTATTTCAAATAATTTTCTAAATTTTAATATAAAATTATCTATTGTTCGTGGGGTCGGGTCAGCATCCATTCCCCATACTTCTTCAAGAATATCTGCTCTTGAAAGAATTTTTCCTCCATTTTTTAAAAAATATTCTAATAATTTTATTTCTTTCTCTGAAAGACTTATCTCTCCAATATTACTTTCACATATTCTTGAAGACAAATCCAGTTTATGTTTTCCAATTTTCAAGATATTTGTGTTATCTTTTTGCAAAGTATAATTTCGTCTGATAATAACATTTACTCTTGCAATTAATTCATCCATATTAAATGGTTTGACAATATAATCATCTGCACCTGTATTTAAAGCATTTAATTTACTATCGATATCTTCTTTTGCAGAGACCATTAGAACAGGAATAAGAATATTTTGTTCTCTTAATTGTTTTAAAAACTCTAAGCCCGAAATACCCGGCAATACAATATCCAGAATTATCAGGTCATATAGGTCATTAATTTTATCAACATCTATTAACTCACAATTAGAATAAGAAGACACATCATAATTATTCTTACTCAAATTTATCTGCATCATACCTCTTATCAAGTCATCGTCTTCAATAATTGCTATCTTATAATTCATTTTTCATCATACTAAATTACGGTTTAAACTCAGATAAAATTCTGCACCGGAAATATCCTCTCGATTCCTGAATTTTAAGTCACTACCCATTTTCTTTGCCATATCCCTTGAAATACTCAAACCTATACCAGAACCCTGGTTTTTCCTAGCATTCCCATTCTTTGTACTTCTATAGGCTTCAAATAATATCCCAATGGTATCCCTATCAATACCCTGTCCATTATCTCTGACAATCAATAAAACCTTCATATTAGATTCTTCTAAAATAATTTCCAGTTTCAAATTAGGCGAACAATATTTAATTGCATTATCTACTAAATTATCTAAAATCACCTTCAGGTAATACGTATCGCCAAACACTTCAATGTCTTCGTTCGGCAAATAATTTATGGACAAGTCCAAATCAGATTTCAAATATGAATAATTATCAAAATATTGTTTTATATAGTTATTAATATTTATTTTTTCAAGTTTTGATATTTGCCCTTTACTTTTAAGATATGCTCCTGCAAGTATATTTTCTGACAATTTTTCCTGTCTATTTATTTGTTTTAAAGCTAAGTCTGTATATAGGATTAATTCTTCTTGTTCAATAGTCCCATTTTTTATACTCTGCAAAAGTGCTTTTATTCCTGTTATCGGAGTTTTTATCTCATGTGTTACCCTCTCAAAAAACTTTCTTATTTCCAAAGTAGTTCTCTTCTCATTTCTAACAGAGATATACAGGAAAAATATACTTACAAGTACAACCATTAGAAAAATTACGGACTCTCCGCTCACCATATATTTTTTACTTCTATAGTCCTTTTCTATCTCCAGCAGAACATTTTTTTTTATAACAAACATTAATCCCTGCCATTTATCACAAAGAGGTATCTGAAACTCACCGGCATTTACAATGTTTTTTTTAATTTCAAACCTTTTATCCTTAGTAAAATCTCCAGGAATAGGAATTGTTTTTGAAAAAGAACATAATTCCAAAGCATAATAATTTAATTTTTGTTTAAGATTTTCATATTTTTCAACCCTCAATTTATCAATTGAATTATTAATAAATACTGTCCACCATAGAGAAATTAAAACCAATAATATAAGGGCAATAAAAAAAACAAAATGATATCCATATTTTTCAAAAATTTTTTTTCTTTCTCCAACTAATCTCATGTTTTTAATTAAATTTTGAATTAATCAAATAAATCATCAGGATTAATTTTTAAAAATTCTCCAATTGATATACCAGACTTACCAACTAAAATTGGTTTTACATTTTTAAACGATTTTGTAAAATAATCCAAGCCTGGCATTTTCTTTATTCGTTGACTACTTTTTACTTCAATTGCTATTAATTGTCCTCCCTTTTCAAGTAGAAAATCAATTTCTTTATCCTTATTTCGCCAATAGTAAATATTAATATTACCATACTTACATGTATTATATAAATATGCTCCAATTGCTGATTCAACTAACCACCCCCAAGACTGTGGGGTAGATTTAACTTCATCATAAGTTTGATTCATCTGTGCTGTAGTCAATGCATTATTTAAAACTTGAAACTTCGGACTTGACCCCCTTTGTCTTATTTTTTCACCTGCAAATTTTTCAAGACCAGTTACCATATCTGCTCTTGAAAGTAATTGTAAATAATGTGCTAAGGTTGTTGTATTTCCAGCATCTTGAAGTTGTCCAAGCATTTTATTATAAGATAATATATGTGCTGTATATAAAGCTCCCAACTCAAATAATTGTTTTAATAATGCAGGCTTTGCTATTTTATTCATCATAAGAATATCTCTTGATATTGTAGTTTCAATTAATGCATCTCTTATGTAATTTTTCCATCTATTTTCATCTGAAATTAGCCACATTGACCCGGGATATCCACCAAAGAATATAAATTGTTCTAAAGAGACATTAAAAGCATCCTGCATTTCTTTAAAAGACCAATGTGTCAAATGTACTATTTCAAAACGACCACCAAGACTTTCTGTAAGACCTTGCTGTAGAAGTAAAATTGAAGAGCCTAATAGTACAACTTTGATACTAATATTATTATTCGAATCTTCATCCCATAATTTTTTAACAGTTTCTGTCCATGATAATATTTTCTGCACCTCGTCAAGTACGAGAATAAAATCTTTATTAGGACTTAATTTATATTTTAGTCTTGCAATTTCCCATTGTTGTTCAATCCAAAGATTATTTCTCTTTGGTATATCATCAGCAGAGACATAAATTGATTGGATATTTACATCATCTAAAATTTGTTTAATAAGAGTTGTCTTGCCACATTGCCTTGGACCAGAAATAACCTGTATAAACTTTCTAGGTTCCTGCAACCTTTTAAGAAACATATCAAATTGAGGTCTTTTATACATAAGTACACTCCTTTTTTGACAAATTACTCAATGCTCTGAGTAATTTTACTCAATGCTCTGAGTAATTTTACTCAACGCACTGAGTAATTATATATGTTATTTTCTTAAATATCAATAATTATTGCAAAAATTAATCATTTTTAGTATTATCTTATTTAGGAGAACTCATGGTCTGGTTTGCTTTTATAACTTATATTATTATTACATTATTTATTGGATGGTATGCACAAAGGTCAAATGACGATGGCAAAGACTTCTGGACTGCCGGAAGAAGCCTTGGTGGTTTTTCAGTTGGTCTTTCAATATCAGCAGGTTTTATGTCCGTATCATGGTCATGTGTTTATGCTGTCCAACTCTTTTATTGGTATGGAATTGGTGCTATATGGTTAATTACAATACCATGGGTAATCGCCTTGACTGGTATCTATTATCTATCAAAAAAGTATCATAGTCTCGATTCATTTAGTCAGCCCGAAATGATTGCTAAACGATTTGATAAAAAAACTAAAAAAACCGTTGCTACAGCCCTGACATTTGTTTTCCTAGTATGGGCAGGTGCTGAAATATATGTAGCAGGAACACTTCTTGCACCTGGCTTGAATATTTCTAAAGAATGGGTAATATTAATAATCAGCCTTGTTGTTGGAGTGTATGGGACAATGGGTGGCTTTCGTGCCGTTGTAATGACAGATAAACTTCAATTTTTTATTGTTGCCATATACATTTTTTTAATTGCCGTACTTGCATATATTGGGTTAAAGTCAGAGCCAACAACAACTTCAACAATTTTGAAAGACATATCAATTATTGAGGTCGTAAAGGGAGCAAAATCAGGCACACCCTGGTATAATTTTATATCACCGGGATGGACGATAATAGTTTTAACTCTAATTGCATACTTACCAGGTTGGATATTTGAAACAGATTTATGGCTAAGAGTTCAAGCAGCAAAAGACGAGAAAGCAGCAAAAAAAGGTGTTATTATTGCAGGGATAAACAGCACATTATTTGTAGGTGTTTTTCCAGCATTTATAGGAATATCTGCACTTTTTATATTCCCAATGGAAGGTATTAATTTTCCTGAAATCATTGGCTATGAGGGAGATGCAATTTTCAGTGCATTGGTATTAAAATTTGCCCCTGAGTGGCTACAGGTTGCGTTTTCAGTAGGTCTTGTTGCAGCAGCTATGAGTACCATTGACACCTGTATAAATGTTATGGCATTAAGCATTGGATACGATCTTGGTGAAATACAAAAACGAAAAAATCCCGAGCTTAAATCAAAATTGATTACAATATCCTCAGTTATAATGGCATTCTTATTTGCATTAAATACGGAATCATTATGGGATATATTTTACCTCTCTTCAGGAATATTAACAACAGCAGTAGCTTTCCCAGTTGCAGCAGTTTTTATAAAAAAAGCAAACACAGAGGGAGTATTCTGGTCATCCATTTCTGGATTTGCAGGAACAATAATTTTTTATTTTTTAGAATCGAAAAGTTTATTAAGCGAGATTGAGCCACATTGGCTACAGCAATCTCAAATGGGATATATCCTATGGGGAATAGTCTTTGCAGTAATTGGGTATTTTGTAGGTAAAGATATAGGCAAAGAGGCAGGGAGGCAGAGAGGCAAGGAGAAAACTATGCGGGACTAAAGTCCCACTTCCGAAGTGTTTATGGACTTACACTAAGGGCTTGCGTATAAATAAGTTGGGTAATTAGACGACGATAGTGGAACTATATTCAAGGCAACTAACCTTAAGCATATTGGGGATATGTGTATGGTTAGTTAACGAAGAGGATCGGTTCAATATCAAGTATAAAATCCAAGTTATTTATACGCGAGTCCTAAGTCCTACTATTTTTCCCTATGCTTTACTTATTGCCTCCCTGCCTATTGCCTATTTTTAAACTATTTTGTTAACCAAACCCACTTGCTCACCGTTATAGGGTATTAAAAAGAAAAGTTGATATAAATTTCAGCTTTATCTTAAGGAGGATATAATGGGAACATCAGAAAATTTAATGATCATGGTTAATACTTTGATAGTATTTGTTTTTTTTGCATGGGTATTTAAAGTAATTTTAGACAGTAAAAAATTGAAACATAAGAGTGCACTTCATCATAAACTTGTAGAAAAGTTTGGCAATGTTGAAGAACTTAATGAATTTTTAAAATCAGAAAATGGAGTTGCTTTTTTTAAGTCTTTATCAATTGAAGGAATAGCACCAAAAGAAAGATTACTCGCAACTATTACAAAGGGTATTGTTTCAGGCTTCCTTGGTGGGGCTTTTATCTTTATAGGGCAGATATTTACAGAAGAGGCAGAATTTTTCAATGCAATAGGGATTATAATAATATCTCTAGGATTAGGATTTATTGTTTCAAGTATTGTTTCAGTTTATTTAAGTAAAAAATGGGGAATTCTTGAGGACAAATAGTTCACAATTAGCCAAAAACAATGATGAAGCCAGATTTAAGGTTTTTTATGATAATCATTCAAAACCTTTCTGGCGTTTCATTTATAAAACATGTGGAGATGAAGCAATGGCTGATGACATTTTTCAGGAGTCCTATTTCAAGTTTATTCGTGCAAATCCCCAGAACTTAAATGATTACCAACTCAAGGCTTATCTTTATAAGATAGCAGTTAGACTTGTTATTGACCATAAACGAAAGATTCAAGTAGAGCAGAAGTCTCTATTAAATATTAGCTTTGAAGAACGCAAAGATGCAGACATCTTTCTCTCAATGGATATGGAAATATTATTCAAGCAATTAAAACCAAAAGAAAGAACCTTGCTATGGCTTGCCTATATTGAAAGTTATACTCATAGAGAGATAGCAGAAATTATGGGTATCAAGGAGAAAGGTATTAGAGTACAATTATTTAGAGTAAAAAAAAAATTTGCAGACATTCTAAGAAAAAAAGGGTATAATGGAGCAGTAAAATGAAAAAAACGAATTGTGATTACGAACAGACAATTATTGCATCAAAACTAAATGATAGTTTAACAGCAGAACAGGAAAAACATATTAAAAATTGCCCAATATGTACAGACTCGTTATTAGCTTTCAGCTGGATGAATAATTTTGATAAAATAAGTAATAAAGAGCAAGAACATATTTTACCAGATTCAGAAAATATCTGGGAACAGGCTTTATCTCCTGCCACTAATAAAAAAGAATTAATAAAAAAGGCGATGGTTCCATTGACTATTGCACAATTTACCTCCTATATTATTGCATTTTTTGGCATTGTATTTTTACTATTTGGTAAGGGTTCCTTTTTAAGTAGTATTTTTGGAGAAATTGCAAATAAAAGCAGTTTTATTAATTCATTAACTGCAATATTTAATTCATTTACAAAAACACTACCTTTTTTAATAGTACCATTAGGAATGGTATCGTTTCTATTAATATCATATTTTATTTATTCAATATTTGACCCTGAAAATGCTTAAACTACTTAAATTTTAGGCTTTTGGGCTTTTCTTGATTTTCTCTTTTAAAAGCTCTATAGTTTTTTTGCCCCATTTTAAAATCAACTTATCAGCTTCTTCATTATTATAACCTGCATTCATCAGTCTTTTTTTATATCTTTGATTTAATTTAGTGATTTTAAAATATTCATTTGGCTTTATTTTTGCCTTATTTGATTTTGTAGTATCTATTAAAGACGCAGACAAGTCAAACGCCAAACATAATTTAAGGTTTTCTTCTGAAATATCCATGTCATGTTCTACTATGAGTTCTTCTGATTTAATAATCGTCTCTTCTATCCCATTTTTTTCATATAAATCTAAAAACAAATCAACACCTTTATTGATAAACTCTACAGGTTTATCTTTTACAATTTTTTCTTCTTTCTTTTCTTCTTTTTTTTTATCAACAAATACATCTTCATTATTTGCCGTTTCTGAAATTTCATTTTCAGGCTTATCAGCAGCAAAATACCCAATAGAAAAATATCCAATTACAGATAAAAGAATCACTGCTAAAACAGACGCTGCGATAATTATTATTTTCTTTTTACTTTTTACCCCTGTTTCTTTATTGTCTTCTTTCGCATCTGTATCTTCTATGTCTTTATCTTTAAGTATAACTTTCTTAAGATTATTAGTATCTGGAGAAGGTTTTTCAATATCATTATTAACTTCTTCTATTGGTTCTTCAACAGCTTCTTCTTTCACAACATCATTTCCTGACAATTTATCAATTTCTTCCTGTGAAAGTACATTTGACTGTTCAGGCTCAGGTTTAGCAGGTACAGGTTCTTCTGTTGCCCCTGACAGTTTGTCAATCTCTTCCTGTGATAGTACATTTGATTGTTCAGACTCTGATTTTGCTGGTTCAGGTTCTTCTGTCGCCCCTGATAATTTATCAATTTCTTCCTGTGATAATACATTAGATTGTTCAGGCTCTGATTTTGCAGGCTCAGGTTCTTCTG
>JAOZTV010000136.1 GCA_029939015.1 Candidatus Aminicenantota bacterium | reverse complement strand
AGAATTGGATATACTCTTGTCCTGTATATATTTCCCATAACCTGTTCTATAAGTCCGGGATCAATCCCTTTTCTTATCTCAGTTTCAAGTACCATTCGAGCTTTCTGTTTTGAAACAATAACACCATCTCTCATTTTACCGTCTATATCCAGGGCATATCCGCAAACTACTCCCCCATCAGGCATTGGAAACTGTAATTCTCCTTCCAGGTCAATATAATTAGGGTTATAAAATACCATTTTTTGAGTTGTTTCTGCATATAATCCATTGACTTTTACATCAATATCCAGTGATTGAAGCTTCACTTCGACTTCTTCTTCATTAACTCTGATAAAAGGTAGAGTGTCCGTAGAAGAAAATTGTTTTTTTCTTTTTGATAATATCATTTAAAAATACCTCCTTTTAGGCTTAACAACCTTTCTATAACAAATAAAAAAATAATTCACAATGCTCTATCTCCCCGAAGAGTTCCTGAAAACTCTCCACAGGAGAATGGAATTATAGGAGCTTATTAAAGCTCTGTATAATTTAACAGCAAGTTAGATGCCAAAATTACTTTATTTATGCAATAGCCAAGTATAATAAGGATATTCAGACATTAATCATAAAACATCTATATTCGACACCTATTTAATGGAGCATATAATATCCACAATGGTGAAAATTGGAGCAAGTTTATAAATTAAAAACAACTTATAACAGTAATTAAATAATTTTTCCTAAAAAGTTGAATAAAAACTAAATTAATATTATAATTTCAATATGAAAATTAATAAGAAAAAGGATTTTAAAAATGAAATTTTTTAATACTGCTGGACCTGTAAATAGACCTAATCATTATAGAATTGACCCATTGCAGCGATGGGATCTTGACGAGGTACTAACTTTAATAAATCAGGAAAAATACTTCATTTTACATGCTCCAAGACAGACAGGCAAAACAAGTTCAATGCTTGAATTGCAGAAATATCTTAATAAAGTCGGTGAATATAATGCAATTTATATAAATGTGGAGGTTGGACAGGCTGCTAGAAATAATATTGAAGATGGTATTGGAGCAATAGTTAATGAATTATCAGGCAGAGTTAATGATGAAACTCAAAAAGATGAAATTTTAAAAATAAATAAAACTATAGAAGCTAATGGATCACTTAATTCAGCCTTGGAGTATGTATGTAAAGTATCAAAAAAGCCTGTAGTCCTCTTTATTGATGAAATTGATTCCCTTATCGGCGATACTTTAATTTCAGTTTTGAGACAATTAAGAGCAGGCTATGATAAAAGACCAAAGCTTTTTCCATCTTCTATCATTCTCTGCGGTGTTCGTGATATTAAGGATTATAGAATTCACAGAAGTAATATGGACATAATAACCGGAGGCAGTGCTTTTAATATTAAGGCAAAATCTTTAAGATTAGGTAATTTCTCAAAAAAGGATGTAAAAAATTTATTACTTGAACATACAAAAGAAACAGGACAGGTATTTGATAAGCCTGTTTTTGATTATATTTTCGATCAAACTTATGGACAACCTTGGCTTGTAAATGCTGTTGCTTATGAATTAACTTATGAAATGAAAGAAAACAGAGATAGAAATGTATTATTGACTAAAGATATGACTGAAGAGGCAATAAACAGAGTAATTGTATCAAGAGCGACTCACCTTGACCAACTTGCCGATAAGCTTGACGAAGAGAGAGTAAGAAACATAGTACTTCCTATGATTTTAAATAAAGAAATAAAATCAAATAAAGACGACGAGCAGTATTGTATTGACCTTGGATTAATTAAATTATCAGAAAAGGGTTTAGAGATTTCAAACAAAATATATCAGGAAATTATTCCAAGAGAATTGACAACTTCAAGGCAACGAACATTTCTTACAAGATTTACTCCTGATTGGATAACAGAAGATGGAATGTTAGACACAATGGATTTATTTGAGAAATTTACAAATTTTTGGAGAACAAACTCTGAAATATGGGCAAGCCAGATTAAAGGTTATGAAGAGGCTGCCCCCCAATTAGTTTTTCAGGCATTTTTACAGAGAGTAGCTAACGGTGATGGCTTTGTTGGCAGAGAATATGGCTCAGGAAGAGGAAGAACTGACTTGATGTTGAAGTGGAAAAGAGGAAAGATTGAACAGAGAGTAGTAATTGAATTGAAAATATACTCAAAAAACACATCTTCTATTGAAAAAATCGAAGAAGAGGCATTGGAACAAACTTATCAATATGCAGATCAGCAGAATTCAACCGAAAATCATATAATAATTTTTGACAGAGATAAGATAAAAAAAGACTGGAGAGATAAAGTATATAGAAAAGAAACAGAATATAAGGGAGAAAAGTTTACAATTTGGGGAATATAGAGTTCGTTTGTGGTTTGTTGTTTATCATTGTCTATTAAATATGCATAGGTTTGCATCCACTAATTTTTCAATTTTTAATTATTCAATAATTCTTATAAAATACTTAAATATTTTTAATTTTTCTTGACAATTTTTTGCTTCTTTATTAAACTTCACTTATGGAAATACAGGATATAAGGTGGGTTCAGAGATTTGATAACTTTAACAAAGCATTAGAACAGCTTACTAAATTTATTAATGAAGATAGTTTGAATGAACTGGAAGAACAGGGTTTGATACAATCATTTGAATATAATTATGAACTGGCCTGGAATACAATTAAAGATTATTTTGAACATCAGGGAGAGACTGGAATACTTGGAATTTAATAGAACATATTAATAGAGTTGGAAAAACTTTATATAAAAAAATCTAATTTCATTAACTGCCTTGAATTTTTTTTTTACTTATGAAATAATATTTAATCAGGTTTAATTCTTACTGTTATCTGATAGTTATTAAGTTTTAACAGGAGGTTATATGATACGATTTATGAAAAGCAATATGGCTTTTATGGTTTTCGTTTTATTGTTCATTTTAACGAACAGTTCACATTCTTTAGCTGTTTCAAAACTTATTAAAGAAGCTAAGGTCGAACATATCAAAATGCTTAAATGGCTTGGCAAAGCGGCTGAACCATATAAAGGTCTGACTATAAGGATGATTACTGAAACAACTCCACCAAGTATATGGATTAATAAAATCAAAAATGAATTTACAAAATATACGGGGATAAAGGTAATAATTGAAAGAGAAAGTTTTCCGTTTTTGGAAGAAAAAGCACTTGCTGATTTTTCAAAAAAAAAAGGTATTTATGATGTTTTTAATGGAGATTATTCCTGGACTGGTAAATATGTTATGGCAGGTTATGTAATACCTCTTAATGATTTATTAAACAACAAAAAACTTACATATTCAAATTATAATTCGAATGATTTTTATAGTGGGTTTTGGAAAGGAACCAGTTGGAAGGGCACACCCTATGGTCTTCCCTATGACAGTGTGATTGAGTATATGTTTTATAATAAAAAAAGTTTTATAAAAGCAGGTATTATTGATAAGCATGGAAAAGCAAAATTTCCAAAAAATCCTAATGAATGGATAGCAGCTGTAAAAAAAATACACAATCCACCTTTTTTATATGGAACAGGAATTCAGGGTAAGAGACATCTTTCAAATGTTTGTGAATTTTTGCCAATCCTCTGGGCATTTGATGCTGAGCTTTATGATGATAATTTTAAAATGAAATTGAATACTAAAGCCGCCTTAAAAGCTCTTACTTTTTATAAAGAATTATCAAAGTATTCTCCCCCTGGATCAACTGACTGGACCTGGGATGAGGTTACCTTAGGATTAAAAAACAATGTTATTGGTATGTCTATGTTATGGGATGAAAGATATGGAGAAATGGAAGATGTTACATCGAAGGTAGTTGGAAATATGCGCTATGGTACTGTTCCATCAATTTCAGGTAAACCTATTTCGCATTATGGCGGTTCAAGTTTATTTATTGCTGCCTCTTCAACAAAAAAAGAAGCGGCATACCTTTTTTCTCAGTGGGCTACCAGCTATCCTGTTCAACTATTAGGTGTAGGCAAGGGATCTTCTCCTACAAGAAAGTCAATTTATCGAATAACTGAATTAAGAAAGAAATATCCAAGTTTCATTGCAACAGATGCGGCAGCTCCAACAACAGGTATGAGACCCAGAATTCCTGAATGGGACGAAATGGTAGAAATTATAGCAAAAGAAGTTAATCTTGTACTAAAAGACAAAATAACTCCCAAGGAAGCTTTGAAGATAATGAATAAAAAAATTAATGATGTTTTAAAAAAGGCAGGTTATAAATAAAATGTTATTTACTCCTTTTTTCACTAAAACTTTATAGCGGAAAATGAATATAGACTTTAATCGTATTAACAATTTGAAATTGAAGACAAAATTTCTTGCTATTAGCTATTTGATCTTCTTTATGATTACGGCAGTTTTATTGACTGTTTTCTTTTCTTATAATGATATCGAGAAAGGGATTTCAAAAATAGTAAAAAGAGATGTGAATTTAGTAATTAAGAATGCTGATATTGGTATAAATATTTCTAAAATATTTTCAGAACTAACTCTTCTTGCTAATTCACATATTGAGACGAATAAACAATGGATAACTAAAAAATCAAATCTTCTAAACTTAACATCAGGTCTGCTTGAGCAGATTTATGATGAAGAGTTGATAAAAACTGTGAAAGACCTGAAGGTACCTTTGAGTGTGTTTTTTGATCAAGGTATGGAGTTGACAATAAATATAAACAAATTATTTGATTTTGATAATACACTTATTTTACAAATCAATGATCTTGAATACTTGATTGAAGGTAAAATTCGTAATTATGCCATTATTGGCAAAGATACAACAAATTTGAAAGCTTCAAGAATTAAGGTTCTTGAATATAGAGAGCGTATATATCATGCAAAGACTACCTTAACAATTCTTCAGTATAATAAAGTAGTTATGACTGAAAAAAAAAGAGTTGAATTTATTAAGAATATTATTGAGCAGATCGATACAGTCTATACAGATTTACGAATAATTAAAGTTTTAGATTCTAATGTAACTAAGTTGGCAAAAAAGACTATAAGTACTCTCTTGTCATACCGTAATAGTATAATTAATTTTAAAAAAAAACTATCAGATTTTCGGAAGTTTTATAATGACTTATTGGGAAAGAAAAAAAAAATTATTTTTGCTATGTCACATATAAACAAAGATGTCTCTCAAACTGCTAATAATATACAGAGAAAACTGGAAATGAAAATCAACTCATCAATAATAATTCTTATCTTATTGAGTATAAGTGTTTTAGCTATATTAATTATACAATATATATTTGTAAGATTTACTATAAAACCGATTTTTCATCTTACTGATGTAGCGAAAAAAATGTCACAGGGTAATTTAGAGCAGGAAATTCACATTAAAAACAAAGATGAGATAGGTTCTTTGGCTTTGTCATTTGCAACGATGCGTGACGCTATCAAAAGGCAGATAAAAGAACTTGAAGACTCACATGACAAACTTGATCTGAGGGTAATTGAACGAACAAAAGAGTTAAAGAATGCACAGGTACAATTAGTTGAATTATCCCGTGAATCAGGAATGGCAGAAATAGCAACGAATGTTATTCATAATGTTGGCAATGCATTAAACAGTATAAATATCAGTTCGGAAATAACCTATGAAAAACTGAAAACATTAAGGTTATCTGTATTGGAAAAAGTAGTTACGCTCTTAGATGAAAACAAAGAAAATCATGCTCAATTTATAGCAAATGATGTAAAAGGAAAAATGCTTCCAGATGTTATAAAACAATTTTTTGAGTATTTACTTGTTGAAAAAGATGATTTACTAAAAGAAATAGAAAATATAAAAAATGATATTTTACATATTCAAAACATAGTTTATATGCAACAGTCTTATGCAAAAAATGTTTTAGTGGAAGAATTACATTCTGCACAGGACATTATGGAAGATGCTATACGAATGAATAGAAATGCTCTACATAGGCATAATATCAGGATAATTACAGAATTTGACAATATAAAAAAAACTAAAATTGACAAACATAAGGTTTTACAAATTTTATTAAATTTAATTAGTAATGCAAAATATTCCTTTTTAGATAGTTCTCAGAAAGATAAGACCGTCGTTTGTTCTATTAAAAACATTGACAATAAATTTATAGAATTAAAAATCAAAGATAACGGAAAAGGTATTAAAAAAAAAAATCTTAATAAAATCTTTAATTATGGTTTTACAACTAGAAAAGATGGACATGGTTTTGGTTTACATAATTCAGCAAATACAGCCATACAACTTGGTGGAGAGCTATCTGTGATTAGTGATGGCCCTAATAAAGGAGCTTGCTTTATTCTTAAACTTGCAATTATTATTGATTCATTTAAAGAGGAGGTATAGGATGTCTGAAAAAGCTAAAGATAATAAAAGGATATTGATTGTTGATGATAATATATCTATCCATAATGATTTTAGAAGAATATTATTTCCAGAGAAAAGCACACTAATTGAAAACAAGGCAGATAATTTATTTGATTCATTTATGGATGTAGAGACAATACCATTAACCTCAGGCTATGATTATGAAGTAGATTTTGCTGATCAAGGCGAATCCGCTTTTAAAATACTTAAAGAAAAATTAAATAACAAAAAGCCCTATGCATTAATATTTATAGATGTAAGAATGCCTCCAGGTTGGGATGGAATAAAAACATTATATAAAATCTTTGAAATTGATCCTGATATACAGGCTGTAATCTGCTCTGCATATTCAGATTATTCTTTTTTTGATCTAAAAGAAAAATTTGGTTTAACTGACAGAATTTTATTTTTGAAAAAGCCTTTTGACTCCCATGAAGTGCTACAATTAGCCGCATCACTTACGAGAAAATGGAATCTTGCTAAAGAAAATAAAACAAATTTAATTAGACTTGAAGAAGAATTAATTTATAGAAGCAATATTGAGAACCAATTAGTACAAGCTCAAAAGATGGAAAGTATTGGTCAGATTGCTGGAGGATTGGCTCATGATTTCAATAATATCTTAAGTGGTATTCTTGGTGCTTCAACCATGAATGATATAAAATTAAAAGATAAAGTCCTTGATGTTGAAAATCTGAGCAAATATAATAGAATAATTATACAGTCAACTGAAAGGGCAACGATTTTAACCAATCAATTATTTGCCTTATCACGAAAGCATGATTTTTTCCCTAAACCTATGGATCTATGTAAATCTATATTAAATATTATTGAAATGGGAAATAATATTTTTGATAAAAGAGTTGAGGTTAAAAATGAAAACAAACACTCTAAATGTTTTGTAGATGCTGATGTAAATCAAATAGAACAAATCCTTTTAAATATATCAATAAATGCCTCACATTCTATGACTATAATGAGAAAGCCATCAGAAAATCATGGAGGTGTACTTTCATATTCTTTAGAAAAAATCGAAGCAGATGAATTTTTTGTAAGAAATCATCATGAGGCAAAAGAAGGTAAATATTGGAAAATAAGCATTAGTGATACTGGAGTAGGAATGAGTACAAAACTAATGACTAAAATATTTGATCCTTTCTTTACTACTAAAAAAGACAGTAATGGTACAGGACTTGGTTTATCAATGGTATATAGTATTATAAAGCGTCATAATGGATTTATTGATGTATATTCTGAGGAAAATATTGGTTCAAACTTTAATCTTTATCTACCTGCGATTGAAGACACCATAATTGAAAACAAAGAAATAGAAAATGATTTATTTCATAGTTCAGGAACTGTTTTGTCAATAGATGATGATGAGGTAGTGCTAAAACTTTCCAAATCAATTTTAGAACATCATGGTTTTACTGTATTGACTGCTCTAAATGGAAAAGAAGCAGTTGATATATATGCTAAAAAACATTCAGAAATAGCATTTGTATTAATGGATATGGTAATGCCTATCATGTCAGGTGAACAAACTTACACCAAAATGAAGAAAATAAACCCTGACATTAAAGTTGTCTTAACATCTGGTTTTTCACAGAATGATAGAATAAATAAAATTCTCAACTTAGGCGTAAGTGCTTTTATTCAAAAACCATATACAATTAATGAGTTAATTAAAGTAGTTAAAAAATTATTAACAACAGGAGTATAAAATCTAAATTTTTCATCTAAT
>JAOZTV010000135.1:4200-8196 GCA_029939015.1 Candidatus Aminicenantota bacterium | reverse complement strand
AATTAAAAAAATAATTGGAGGAAAAATGAGTAAATTAGAATTAGATTTAAAATTAGAAAATAAAGTTAAGGACATCTCACTTGCCGAATGGGGTAGAAAAGAGATGAAGCTCTCTGAACTTGAGATGCCGGGCTTAATGGCTGTTAGAAAAAAATATGGAAAAGAAAAACCTTTAAAAGGTTTAAAGATTACTGGAAGTTTACACATGACTATTCAGACAGCAATGTTGATAGAGACGCTTGAAGTACTGGGTGCAGATGTTAGATGGGCATCATGTAATATTTTTTCAACTCAGGATCATGCAGCGGCTGCTATTGCAAAAGAAGGCAGAACTGCCGTTTTTGCATGGAAGGGTGAAACACTTGAAGAATACTGGTGGGCACTTGAACAGGCATTAACCTGGCCTGATGGTTCCGGTCCTGATTTAATAGTTGATGATGGTGGCGATGCAACAATTTTTGTTCACGAAGGCGTAAAGGCAGAAAATGATCCTTCAATACTCGAAAAAGCTTATGATAATGAAGAATTTCAGTTATTAATTAACAGAATTAAAGTTGGAATTGAAAAAAGTCCTAAATATTGGAGTAATTTATCTAAAAATATAATGGGAGTATCTGAAGAAACTACAACAGGTGTTCACAGACTTTATCAACTTGCAGAAGATAATGAACTTCTATTTCCTGCAATTAATGTAAATGATTCAGTTACAAAATCAAAATTTGACAATCTTTATGGATGTAGAGAATCTCTTGTTGACGGCATAAAGAGAGCAACAGACATTATGATGGCTGGTAAAAAAGCACTCGTATTAGGTTATGGCGATGTTGGAAAAGGTAGTGTTCAGTCACTTGCCGGACTTGGTGCAATGGTATTTGTTACTGAAATTGACCCAATATGTGCCCTTCAGGCTTCTATGGAAGGTTATTCGGTTGTTAAACTTGAAGATGTTGTCAGCGATATTGATATTTTTGTCACAGCAACAGGCAACTATCATGTTATTAAGGGAACAGACATGGAAAAAATGAAAGATGGTGCCATTCTTTGTAATATTGGACATTTTGATAATGAAATAGAGATGTCATATCTTGAAGGCAAAAACTCCTCTTGTAAAAAAGAGAATATAAAACCTCAGGTTGATAAATGGACTACGAAATCTGGCAATTCAATTCTCGTACTTGCAGAAGGACGACTGGTAAATCTTGGTTGTGCTACAGGACACCCAAGTTTTGTAATGAGTTCAAGTTTTACAAACCAGACATTGGCTCAAATTGAATTAGCAACAAAAAAACATGAAAAGAAAGTTTATACTCTTTCAAAGCTTCTTGATGAAGAGGTTGCAAGATTACATCTTGGAAGACTTGGGGTATCCTTGACAGAATTAACAGATGAACAAGCAGGTTATATAAGAGTACCAAAAGAAGGTCCTTATAAACCTGAATATTATAGGTATTAATATATATAAAAAAAGGGCACGGAAACCGTGCCCCTACAAACGATAAACTACAAACGAACTAAATTGCCAACACTAAAAGAAAAACTATTTAAAATATTTAACGATGGATTAGGAAAGCATAAAAAACATCATAATATTCGTGAATACGATATGATGATACGTTATGGTTCACTTGGAGAGATAACAAAGGATTATTACCTATTTGTTTATAGAGATACATATAGAAGTCCTGCCTATTATGGAGCTGTATTATTTTTAAATAAACGGGATAAGAGCGGTAGGACAGTTACCATTTCATGCTTTGAAGAAACAGGGGATGAGAGAGAGAGACAGATATACGTTTACGCTGCTATTCATTTTTTAAGAAATAATTACTCTAACCTCCTAAAACTAAATGGTAAAGTTGAGTCGGTATTCAATATTGCCAAAGCAAAAATAAATCATTTTATGAAGGGTAAGCCTCCAGAGTCGACTCAAACAATTGAAAAATTTGATTTTGACATTAAAGGTCAAAAAATAGAAGTTGTAGAATATAAAACAAAAAATAAAAATAAAAATTTACAAATTGAGAACAAAAACTTTGATGACCTATTATCTGATATTTTAAAACCAGAACAAGAGAAAGAAATAATTCAACCTGAGAAAAAAGGAAAGATTGGAATAGCTCTAAAACTTGATGAATTGGGGATTTTATTGGATAAAAACTCTTTCAATTTTACTCCTATTATTATTTCAAATAAAAATAAACTGGTAAAATTTGGAAAATCAGAACTCCTATCTATGAGTAATCTATTATTTAAATACACTTTTGATAAAGACAATAAATTCCTACTAAATTTTATTGAATTATATATATCGCTTTATAATAATGGACTTAGTGATAGCAAATGTATCTCAGTTGCAAATGAATTGTATTTTGAAAAAATAAGTAAAATTATATTTGAAAACAAAAACAAGAATGAAAATGTTTTTTTTAAAACCAGTAATATAAAGAATGACTTTTTCAACTTAAACACAGAAATATTTACAGAAATTGAAGTAAAATTTGCTCCCTCTTTAATAAAAAACAATTCTTTTTCAATTTTTCTAAATTTTATAACAGATAAAGGCGTAATAATCTCAGGGAAAGACAATTATATTATAAAAATAATAAATACTTCCATATTTGTTTATTTCAAAGACCAACAGGGGAACCATTATTTTGCAAAACCTGATATTGATGTCAATTTTATTGATTTTTTTAAATTTATTGAACAGGAAAACAAATACCAAATTGAATACTTGGATAGTTTGATTTTAGCATTAAATAAAGTCAAAACAAAACATATTGATATAAAAACAAATTTGATAAAAAAATATAATTTCAAGTTTTTACCTACACCTGTCTTAAAAATTGTAAAAGAAAATAAGAATAATTCATTCACTGACAAAATTATAATTGCATTTGATTATCTTGAAAGCATAAAAACATATCTTAAAAATAATCCCGATAAAGAATTGTTTTTTTATAAAAATAATACAGATTTTGAGAAAGAATGTTTTTCTGTTCTTGATAATGATAAAGACTTGGACAAAGAAATTTCTTATGATAATTATAATCAGTCAATCATACCTAATTATTATTTTACCGGAAACGATTCTTTACAATGGCTCATTTTTCAGGGTGAAAAATATCTAAATAAAGGTTTTAGAATATACTCTGGTGAACAAAAACAATATATTGAAAATATCAATGGCAAATTTTCTATAAGTACAAAATCAGGAATTGACTGGCTCGAATTTTCACCTCAAATCACTGATTCCTTAACAGGCAAGAAACTTCACATAAACGAAATAATTGATGAGAAAAAAGGATTAATTTCAGACAATAAAGGGAAACTTCATCTCATAACTAAAGAGCAGATTGAAAAACTGAAAAATATTTTTATATTTGGAGAAAAATCAGGTAATTATTATAAAATACCTTCTGCAAATTTTATCTTAATAAATAAACTATACGATGAACGAATGGGCAATATTACGAATATTACTGAGATTATTGCCAATAATAAGAGAATATTGGGTTTTAATAAAATAAAAAGCTATCAACTTTCAAATAATTTTAAAGGAAAACTGAGAACATATCAGAAAGCTGGTTTTGATTGGTTGAACTTTTTAAGAGAATATAATTTTTCGGGCTGTCTTGCTGATGATATGGGGCTTGGTAAAACTGTTCAAACAATTGCATTTTTGCAAACCCTAAAAGATGATAATAAATTAGAAACTTCAGTTTTGGTAGTTCCTGTTTCTGCTATTCCTAATTGGGAAAATGAAATAAATAAATTTTCTAATAAGATTAAATACCTTCGGCATATTGGACTTAATCGAAAAAAAAACAATTATGATTGGGAAAAATATGACCTTATAATTACATCTTATGCAACTCTGAGAAATGATATTGAGTTATTCAAAGAATATGATTTTGATTATATTATTCTTGATGAATCCCAGAATATAAAAAATCATGCTTCACAAGTTTCTAAAGCTGTAAAATTGGTCAATAG
>JAOZTV010000135.1:0-4100 GCA_029939015.1 Candidatus Aminicenantota bacterium | reverse complement strand
ATGAACGAAGAACAGCAGGCAGCTTATGAAGAAACGGCGAGAAAGTATAGGGATGAATTGAATTTAGAAGAAGAAAAAAAATCTGAAAAGAAAAATAATGCTATAAAAGTTCTTGAAGGAATACTGAGATTAAGACAGATTTGTCTCTTTCCTGGGCTTGCAGACGAAAAATTCAGAGATATTGAATCTGCAAAATTTGAACATTTTAAAACACAGATAAAAGAAATTCTTGCCGAAGGGCATAAGGTATTAATTTTTTCACAGTTTACAAAAGTATTATCTATCCTCAAAGAAAATATAGAATCTGAAAACATAAAATATTCTTATTTAGATGGTAGTACAAGCGTGAACAAAAGAAAAGAAGCAATAGACAAATTTCAGGAAACTGAAGAAACATCTGTCTTTCTACTGAGCTTAAAAGCAGGTGGAGTTGCAATAAACCTGACAAAGGCTGACTATGTTATCATCTTTGACCCATGGTGGAACCCGGCGGTTGAAGCTCAGGCAATTGACAGATCACATAGAATTGGACAAAAAAGAAATGTTATTGTATATAAAATGGTACTTGAAAATTCAATTGAAGAAAAAATGTTAAAACTTCAAGACAAAAAAAGAGATCTATTTGAAAATATAATAACAACAGATTCAAACTCTTTCAAAGACCTCTCAAAAGAAGAACTATTAGACCTTTTTAAATAACTGTAAAGTCTTACCTCCATGAGTATATCCTTATTCCACCCATCCGCACTTTAAAAGAAAAATCATTTGCTCAATTTTTGCAACTCACATAAATGTTCAGACAGACAAAAATTGTCCTGCGGATCGTAAATAATTTTTCTTTGATAAGCTACTTGAGGCTCCATAAGGCTATACTCATTCCGGTTTTTTATTATTATTGAATATAGATGGAAAGCATCTAATTATATTTCTAATCTTTGATATAGTTTGTCTGCTTTTTTAAATAAAAAAATGTGAATTGCAATAGAGAGTAAAGATAGAAAAACTATAAGGATTATGTATAAACTTTGCAAATCAATGATTTTTGAACTCATCAGTTTATAAACAATAAAGCCTAAGAGAGCAACAAAGCCCATTATTCCAAAAATTGAAATAAATACATTCGGGTTTTGCTTCATTGCTTTTCTATGATTTTCCCAGTCTAATATAGGTTTTCTTAAATCTATTAACAAACTGGCTGCAATGCTTATACTTGTCAAAATAATTGTGAGTAAAGAACCTTTGAGAATTAGTAATAGATTGATTTTTAAACTGAAAAATACAATTAAGAAACCTCCAATATAACCAATGGTTGCAATCATTAGGGCGTGAAGATATTTTCCTGCCAATTGTTTACTATAGGAAATTGGAAGGACTTTTGAGTACCAGAAGTTTTTCCCCTCTCTCGAAAAAGATGAACCGGGAGTACCATTAATTCCGCTACTGAAAAATAACATTGCAGCTATGATAAAAACAAGAAGCACAGAATTATTCTCTGCAAATAAACTAAATAATCCTTTGTATTTACCCTCATCATCATTAAGACTTATCCACAATAACATAATTGCAGGCATAAATAGAGCAGCAATAACTCCGTTTAAAAAAAACATAGGAGTTCTGTTCATCTCCTTAAATTCTCTTTTAAAAATTGTAATAATACCCGAGGAAGAACCTGAAAAGCTAGTTTCAGAAAAATCTATTTTCTCCTTATTCCCAGTCTGTGTTTCGTCAATGCCAACTAAGCCCTTATAAAAAATTAATTTCCCAAGATATAGTAAAAGAATAAAAAGTAAAATTGAAGTGCCGAGATACATAGAAAACCCTGTTATGCCCTCTTTTGTTGTTCCTCTTGTAAAACCTTTAGTAGCCCAGATAACAGGAGGGAATTTCTCACCTATAATATGTACAAGTCCATCTGATGAACTTAAGAATTTCACTACAGCTGTTTTTTCAACATCTTTTCCACTGTCTTTAATCGTCTTAGTACCTATAATCTGGGGAAGAACTGCAAGGCTCATAAGAACGATTGAGCCGATTATTATCAATTTATCTTTGTTTTTTCCAAAATTGACTAGTCTCATTAAAACCATAACTATTATTGTAATTAAGGCAAGAGGAATAACTGGCAAAAGCAGATATATTATTGGTAATTTTAACCAATACAGCAAAGATGCCTTACTCAATATCCCATAATAAATAAAAGCTGAGAGAATAAAGGGAATTAAAACAATATATTGATTAATTAATATTGAGACAAATCTTGCAAATACAATTTCAGCCGGTTTTATTGGGAGTGGAATTAATCTTTCAGTATCATTTGATAGATAGAATACAGAAATTACGCCAATTGTACCAAAAATAAGGATTAGAAATTGAGAAATGATCATAACCAATGAGAGAATTGCATCAGGAGATTGATTAAAATTTGTTAATAATGAAAAAGCACCTTTAATTGCTGATAAATATGCAAACATTAAAAACCCTGTCAAAATAAATAAAACAAGAACAAAAAGAAAGGTCGAAAGCTGTTCTCGCTTTGTTTTGCCACTTTTTCTTAGTTTAAAAAAAAGAAAATTATTTTTTAGAAATATTTTAAGTAAATTTAATGTGTTATTCATTTTTCTGTTAATTCAAGGAAAATGTTTTCTAATGAAGAAGAATCTTTAGACATTGCTCTTAATTCGTCCATTGTACCTGAAGCAATTAATTTTCCTTTATTAATAATTGCGATTCGATCACATAGTTTTTCTGCAACCTCCATTACATGTGTTGAGAAAAAAAGGGTTTTATTCTGCTCACAATGCTCCCTCATAATCTCTTTTAAACTATGAGCCGATTTAGGGTCAAGTCCAATTAAGGGTTCATCAAGAATAAGCACTTCAGGTTGAGCAATTAATGAGCCAATTAAAATAATTTTCTGACGCATACCATGAGAGTAGGATTTAATTAAATTATTCAACGCTTTTTCCAAGCCAAAATTTTCAGCCCATTTTTGAGTAATTTTTCTTCTCTCTTCTTTAGGCGTATTATAAATATCACCAATAAAATTCAGATATTCAATGCCTTTCAGCCTTTCATAGGTTTCAGCATTTTCAGGTATGTATGCTATCTGCTTCTTGCAGGCAAGAGAGTCTTTCTGATTATCAATACCATTTACCTTTATAATACCATTATCAGGGTTTAATAAGCCTACTATCATTTTAATTGTAGTGCTTTTACCAGCCCCATTAGGACCAAGAAAACCAAAAATCTCACCTTTATTTACAGTCAAGCTAAGATTATCAACAGCCTTTATCTCGCCTTTATTATAACTCTTAGAAACATTAACCAGTTCAATCATTAAAACCTCCTGTCCGTACCACAATGGTAGTACAAAAAAACATTCATGTCAAGTGTAGCTACCTGATATTTAGATTTTCTTAGTTTAGCTAATTGCAAAAACACATTCTACTGCAATTAGCTCAGTTATTTAAGAATTGAAGCATAATTTCTATATCCATATAGAACTCTTCTGATTTGAATATGTTCCTTGATCACATAAAAAATTAAATATTTTTCAACTATTAATATTCTATACCCTTTATTTCTTAAATATATATCTTCTGGAATTTTTCCTAATTTTGGATTAGAGCCCAATTGTAATATTTGCCTGTCAATTTTTTCTATTAATAACTCTGCTGCATCTGGATTATCATTTTTAATATAATCAAAAATACCATATAAGTCTTTCTCGGCACTTTTTAAATAGCGAATATTGAGTTTCTTCACAGGAGTCTATTTCTTAATCTTTTCATCATTTCAGAATGAGATATGCCTTTGTCGCCGTCAAGGTCTAATTGTTCAGCCCTGCCTAATTCTTTATAAATTTCTAATTGATCCTTAAGCATCTCATAATGAGTATGACTCATTATAACCATATCCTGTTTACCTTGTTTTGTAATAAACACAGGTTCATTTCCTTTATGACAAAGCTTAGATAATTCTTTAAACTTATTTCTTAAATCTGTTACAGGTCTTATCTCCGGCATCTTTGCCTCCTATCACAATTTGCACACAAATTATATCACAATAATGATAGTATAAAAAACAAATAATTTCAACTA
>JAOZTV010000134.1 GCA_029939015.1 Candidatus Aminicenantota bacterium | reverse complement strand
TTGTTATAACGGACATCTTGGACATTTCGCTACAATTTTGATGAAAATTTCAGGAAATATAAATATTATATGTTCTTTAAGAATTTTTATCTGAAGTTATTGCTTCAATAATTCCTTCTTCGATAGCTTTATTAGTGTCCTTCTTCAATATATCGATGTTTTTTTCATTCAATTTTTCTTCTATAAATTTTATACCTACTGATTTTTTCCTTCCATTATTTTTTGCTATGTAAAGTGCTGAATCGGCAATATTAACAATATCTTCCCATTTAAACATATTAGGGTCATTTGTTAACATAGGGAAGCCACAGTAACCCATTGATATGGTGACATCAACATTGAGGCCTTCCAAAATGAATGAATTTTCCTCGATTGATTTAAGGAGTTTTATTGAAAGTTGTTTTGCACCTTCAAAATTATCATCTTTAGACATAATAAGGAATTCTTCACCTCCCCATCTCACAAGCAAATCACTCCCCCTGAGAGTTTTATGCATTCTATCACTTAATTGGACAAGTAACTGATCGCCTGCATTATGTCCATATTTATCATTAACTTTTTTAAAAAAATCAATGTCGATCATGAAGAATATCATTGAGTAGATGAGGCCTTCTTTAGATTTTTTGTATAATGTTCTTTTAGATTGTTTCACATCTCTAATTATCAGATTGTGAAAATATCTTCTGTTTTTCAACTTTGTAAGAGGATCAGTAACAGACATCATTTTCATTTTATCATGAGCCTGTTTGAGTTTACTAATATCTGTTTCAACAAAAATAACTTGTTTTACCTCATTATTCTTATTAATAATTGGGGTAATTGCTACCTGCATCCAGATGGTTCTTCCATCCCTTGTTTTATTTGATGATTCATAAAGTGCAGGTTTCTTATTCTTTACACATTTATTAAAAACTTCTCCAAAATCCTTAACAAAACTACAATTGATGATATTATTTCCTCTTTCATTAATAAATTGCTCAAAAGTATATCCATATATTCTAGAAAAACCTTCATTAAGCCAGACTATAGTTCCGTCTGCATCAGTAATGACAACCGCATTATTAGTTTCCCTTGCAACAATGGAAAGTTTTTCCAATTCAAGGTTTTTTTGTACAATTTCATTTGTTCTGATCATAACTTCTTTTTCAAGCTCATTTTTTCTTCTGTTTAAATTTCTGAAACGTATTTTAATAAATAGAAAGGTACTTAATAATATAAATAAGATCACAATAAAGTAAAAAATTTTAGTCTCATAAAAGAATGGTTGAAGTTCAATTGTTAAACTTGTTGGGGAATTATTCCATTTTCCTTCACCATTTGTTGATATAACTTCAAAAGTGTATTTACCGGGGTGTATCATAGTATAAAAGGTCCTACGCATTAAATCCATATCTACCCAATCTTCATCTGTCCCCTTGAGTCTAACCTTAAAATTAATGTTTTTAGGATTTATAAAGGTCAAAGCAGTATATTGAAATTCAATTCTCTTATATCCCGGCAATATTTTTACGTCTTGATCAATTCTTATATTCTTTCCATCTACAATTAATTTTTCAATAATCAGGGGAGGGAACTTATTGTCCTGTTTTATGTCCTTTGGATCAATTTTAACAAGTCCTTTGACAGTTGGAAACCATAGAATTCCTTGACTGTCTTTCCATCCAGCAGGAGAGTTTCCTCCATTGCATTCACGGTTTCTCATCCCACTACTTTCATTAAATGCAATACTGGATACTTTTTTTATCTTACCTTCTCCAAATTTAATTATTTCTTCCTTGTCTATATTAAAAATACCATTATTAGAACTCATCCAGAGTTTTCCATCATCCTCAAGAATTGTATAAATTACATTATGTATTAATCCGTTTTTTGCTTTAATAGTTTTTATGACCTTGTCTTTTATCCAGCTTAATCCTCCGCCATAGGTTCCTACCCATATAATGTTTTGGCCATCAAAATATATACTTGTTATTATATTGCTGCCTAATCCATCAGTCTTAGTAAAAGATTTGAAGGACTTATTATCAAATTTTATCAGACCTTTACCCAATGGTGCAAACCATATATTCCCGTCATTATCTTCAGATATTACCCTGACTGAGTTAAAAATAATACCATCTTCTTTAGTGTAGTTCTTGATTTCTCCATTTTTGTATCTGCTGATCCCAGAGCCGGTTCCAAACCACATTGAACCATCGGATTTTCTGAGAATTGAATATACCTGCTTATCAGGTAATTTATTATTTAATTTAAAAAATTCAATTCTATCATCTATTAACAAACATAGTCCCTTGCCAATGGTTCCTATCCAGATATTCCCTTCTGTTCCCTCCATAATAGAGCGTATGACATTGCCTGAGATTAACTTATTGCCCCTGACTGTATTAAAGGTTTCTTCAGTTTTCTTATAGACTTCTCCCTTATCTGACCCAACCCAAATATTCCCTCTACTGTCTTCAAAAACGGTACGTATATCATCTGCAATAAGTCCATTAGAAGGTCCGTAAACTGTTACTTTCCCATCTCTCAACTGGTTTAGGCCTGACCCTGAAGTTCCTATCCATAAGTTTTTTTCTTTATCTTCATACAACGCAGTTATTGAATTACTGTAAAGTCCGTCCTTCTCTAAAAAACTATTCATTTCATTCTTAAAAATTCTGTTCAGACCACCATTTTGTGTCCCGACCCATAAACTTCCCTGACTATCTTCAATAATGGACGTGATAAAATTCCCGGACAATTTTATATTCTCTTTTATTCTTAGAAGCTTTCCATCTGAGTATTTGAATAGTCCTTTATTAACTGTACCTACCCAGAGGTTTTTTTTACTATCCAGGTATAGAATATTCAATTCACTTTTTAATTCATTTTGGATTTTAAGTAAATTAAAATTTCCATCTTCAAATATATATAGGCTGTCTTTTGTTGCGATCAATACTTGTTTGTTTTCGTCAATAATAATAGATTTAATAAAATTACTTTTATTTACATCAGGTAATTGGTGTTTTATAAAACTATTATCCTGGTACTTATAAATACCGTGATCGGTTCCCACCCATAGGACATCATTCATATCAAGTCTCAGACAATTAATCATATTTGAAGTTAAGCCATCTTTAGAAGAGAATAATTTGAATTTATTATTTTGATATTTAAGTAAGCCGTTATATGTACCTATCCAGAGATTTTCTGACTTATCTTCAATTATAGATGATATAATATTATTATTAAATTCTGAAATATTATTAGAATTAAATACATTCATATTTACACCATCAAATCTGACAACTCCTTCTTGTGTCCCTATCCATAAATAACCGTCAGAGGTCTGATAAATTGTTGTAATAATATTTTGAGGGAGACCATCTTTGTTTGTCCATTTATCAGAAAGGTATTGATCAATACTCATTTTAGGGTCTAAAGCAGTTAATAAAAAACTGATAGACAACAGTATTATTAAAAAATATATTTTATCTTTTCTCATAATTACATCCAAAAAAACATATAAAAGTCCAAATCATATAAAAGTTTACAATAAATAAAAATTTTATTCAATAGATTATTAGAGTTTTTTATATTGTTTTATCGATTTGAGTGTATTATAATAAAATTTGGAAAATTGAACAGTATAAAAATATTAGGAGAATTGAGATTGAGTAGGAATGATATATTAATGCATTCAGTTATTGATGCAATTGGTTCGACTCCACTTGTTGAATTAAGTAGAATAACTAAAAACCTTGATGGAAAGATTTTTGCAAAACTTGATTATTTAAATCCAGGATTTTCCAAAAAGGATAGAATTGCTCTTCAAATTATTGAGGATGCAGAAAAAAGTGGTAGTCTTAAACCAGGACAGACTGTTGTGGAATTGACCAGTGGCAATACAGGAACAGGGCTTGCAATTGTTTGCGGTATCAAAGGATATCCTTTTATTGCTGTTATGTCTAAAGGGAATTCTATTGAAAGAGCAAGAATGATGTCTGCATTAGGGGCTGAAGTTGTTCTCGTTGATCAATTAAAGAATTCTGTTATTGGAAAGGTATCTGGAGGTGATCTGGAACTTGTTGAGAAAAGAACTCAGAAATTAGTAAAAGAGAGGGATGCATTTCGTGCAGATCAATTTCAATTAGTTGCAAATTTTAGAGCTCATTATATTTATACAGGCCCGGAAATTTTAAAACAATCTGAAGGGAAAATCCATGGTTTCTGTGATTTTGTTGGTACAGGGGGTACCTTTTCAGGATGTGCGGCTTCATTTAAAAATTATGATTCAACTATTAAATGTTTTATTGTCGAACCAGTTGGTGCAGCAGTATTAGCTTGTGAAACTGTGACTAAACCTAACCATAATATTCAGGGTGGAGGATATTCTAAAAGAGATCTTAAATATTTGAAACCGGATTATATAGATGGGTATTTAAGTATTTCTGATAAAGAAGCTATTAAAACTGCTAGACAACTGGCCAAAGAAGAAGGTATCTTTGCAGGTTATTCTTCAGGGGCTAATATTGCTGCAGCAATACAACTATTAAAAGGTCCATTAGAGGGCAAAAATATAGCAACAATCATAAATGATTCTGGATTAAAATATCTAAGTACTGATTTATGGAAATAATAAAAAGCCCTGTATCAGAAAAACCTAAAGAAGAATTTATTTATTGAAATTTCCCTTAATATATATCATAATAAATTATACTTAATTGAACTAAGTTTTGCAATGTTTGACTTTAAATCACTTTTAGAGTAAGATATGTTTTAAATTGTAAATATTGGTAATAAGATTTTTTAATAATTCTTTATAGACATTTCATTATGATATACCTCTATTTAACAAAAATAAAAAAACGGAGGTAGTCAAAAATGGCTCAAGGTACAGTAAAATGGTTTAATTCAGAAAAAGGTTATGGTTTCATCGAAGTAGAAAATGGTGGAGATTTATTTGTTCATTATAATGCAATTCAAGATCAGGGATTCAAATCTCTTGAAGAAGGTGCAAAAGTACAGTTCGATGTCGGTCAAGGCCCAAAAGGCGAAATGGCTGAGAATGTAATCAAACTCTAAATTAAATTAATAATTTAGTAAAATAATAGGGATTCCCTATTATTAAACACTTAAGTAAGTCGGTTCTATACCGACTTTACTTTTAATCTTATCATTTCAGTTTTTTTCAGTTTTCTTTTTTCTCTAAAATTTATCTTATTTTCAATAAAGAGTATCTATATCAAATGACTGTAAAATATCAACAAAAGTTAAGGAGTTCCTTATAAATATTGGTTTTTAGAAGATAGAATTTTATATTTAATTATGATACCATTTATTATAAAAGAAGACTCTTATGAAAAACATTATTATTGAAAATTTCTCACTTATCCCTTAATAATAAAAAAAGATTTATAGGTTTATATGTTTTAAAGCTTGATAATTAAATATGTTTATGTTTCAATATATAATTAAAAACAAAAATTTAAAAAGGAGAGAGAAATGGAAAATTTAAATGAGAAAAAGGGAATGCCTTTATTGGGTGATAGCTTTCCGGCAATGACAGTTCAAACTACACGTGGTGTGTTGGATTTACCGTCACATTTTAAAGGAAAATGGTTTGTCTTATTTAGTCATCCGGCAGATTTTACACCGGTGTGCACTACTGAGTTTATTGCTTTTCAACAGCGATATGACAAGTTTAAGGCATTAAATTGTGAATTGATCGGACTAAGTGTCGATCAGGTGTTTGCTCACATCAAATGGGAAGAATGGATAAAAGACAATATGGAAATTGACATTGAATTTCCAATAATTGCAGATACCGGTAAGGTAGCAGAAATCCTTGGAATAATTCATCCGGGTAAGGGGACAAATACTGTAAGAGCCGTATTTATCGTTGACGCTGATGCAAAATTCAGGATCATACTTTATTATCCTCAGGAATTGGGTAGGAATATGGATGAAATATTAAGAGTTGTCAAAGCTATGCAAATATCTGATAAAAACAAAGTTGCTATGCCTGCAAACTGGCCAAATAATGAAATATTAAAAGACCGTGTAATAATACCACCCGCTACTGATGTTAAAACTGCAAAAGAAAGACTTAAGAAAGCAGAGGAAGGAGAATTTAAGTGTTATGACTGGTGGTTTTGTCATAAAGAATTAAAGTAAATTCAAGCAGAATACCTAATTAACTAACAAAGTAAGGACGTAAAACTTTACGTTCTTATTTTAGTACATAGCGGTTCTTTTCTTGGTATTTAAAAATTTAGTTGTAATAAAAATTCTATTATGTTAATCTGAATAATTGAGTTTTTAATAGTTATTAAGTTTTTGGAGTTAATGCTATGGATATAATAAAAATTTTTTCAAAAAGCAAGTTAAAATTAGTTGTGAAGTATAGAAGAATTATTAGTATTATTTTTTTTATTATATTGTCTATAACAGCATATACATTTATCAACGATTCATATACACAAAAAAAAGAAAAATACTATTCAAAAAAGATCAAAGAAATAGAAATCGCTTATAATGTAATCTTGGATACTTATTATGAAACATCAAGTATGTTTTTTGATTCATTTGTTAATAAGGCAGAAATTCTTGAATTTTATAAGAATGCCAGTTCAGAAGATGAAGAAATCAGAAATAATACAAGAGAGATTCTATATAAAACATTAATACCTCGTTATATAAGACTACGTAATCGAGGTGTAAAGCAACTACATTTCCATCTTCCTGACTGTACTAGTTTTTTAAGATTTTATAAACAGGATAAATATGGAGACAACCTCAAAAAAATTAGGTATTCTGTAGCAAAAGTAAACTCAGAATTAATTAATGTTCATGGTTTTGAAGAGGGAAGAATTTTCAATGGATTCAGAAATGTATTTCCACTTATCTATAAAGACAAACATCTTGGAAGTGTTGAAGTCAGTATGAATTACAACGATATGAATAAGAAATTAATTAAAGTGTTTAAAAGTCAGTATGTATTTATTATTAAAAAAGATACTGTAAAAAATAAAGTTTTTAAATCAGAACAGAGTAATTATAAAAACTGTAATTTAAGTGATGAGTATTTGAGAGAAAAGGATTTAATTATAAGTGAAGAAATTCATGAAATAAATGAAATAATTAGACAAGAAGCTCATAATAAACTGATAAAAGGTAATGCTTTTGTACTGAATACACAAATCAAAGACTTAGAATATCAAATTGCTTTTTTACCTGTAAAAAACATTAAGGGTGATCAAGTTGCCTATATTATAAGATATTTTCAAGACAATACCGTAAATGCTTTTTATACAGATTGCCTGCAAAAGTTGATTGCTTCATTCTTATTTATTTTTATAATAATCTTTTTGTTAAATTATTTAATAAAAATGATATATGCCCTCAAAGAAAGTGAATCCAAATTACGCAAAATCATTGACCTTGTACCTCATTATATTTTTGTAAAAGATGAAACTGGTAAGTTTATAATTGTTAATAAGGCAACTGCTGAAGCTTTTGGAACAACGGTCGAAGATCTTACGGGAAGAAGAGATTCGGAGTTTGTAGCAACAGAAGAAGAAATGGAACATTTTAGAGAAGATGACCTTGAAGTGATTAGATTAGGAAAAACAAAATTTATCCCGGAAGAACCAATGACGGATTCTGATAATAATATTAGATATCTCGAAACAACTAAGGTACCTTTCGAGTTATCGGATACAAAGGCGCCAGCTCTTTTAGGTGTTGCTGTTGATATTACCCAACGAATAAATATAAAAAAAGAAAAAGAAAAGCTTGAAAAGCAACTTCAACAATCCCAGAAAATGGAGGCAATCGGCACACTTGCAGGTGGTATAGCTCATGACTTTAATAATATACTTGGTGTGATTATGGGTTATACAGAATTAACCTTAGATGATCCTACAAATACAAAAAATATAATTAAAAACCTTCAAAAAGTTATGAAAGCTTCAGAGAGGGCAAAGGAAATGGTGCAGCAGATCCTTGCATTCAGCCGAAAAGATGAAAAGACTATGGTATCAGTTAATATTAAGAAAATTATCGAAGAGGTATATAGTTTTCTGCGATCATCAATTCCTACCAGCATAGATATTAAGTATAAAAGTGAAGAAGATTTAGGATTAATCTTTGGCAATGCTACACAGATCAACCAGATACTTATGAATCTTAGCACGAATGCAGTACATGCAATGAAAGAGAATG
>JAOZTV010000133.1:6591-8224 GCA_029939015.1 Candidatus Aminicenantota bacterium | reverse complement strand
GAGCCTGCTATTGCAATAATTGGTCCTGCAGGTCCCTTTGACAGTGCAATTTTTAAGGATAACATACCAAAACCGAGAGAAATACCTGCTGTAAATGCAAAAAATTTGTACAAATCAGGTAATAAAAGTACATTTCTATTTCCTGAAAAAATATCAAAATTTAATGCTATTAAACCGAATATTCCTGAAAATGTCCAAAGAATTGTTACAACCTTTATCGAGTTTAAGCCCTTATGACCTAAATATTTTAAAATATAATTTGTTATTGCAAAAAATGCCATTGTGATAACACCAAATAATATGCCTATAAGACTTGCTCTTGAAAAATTTGAAAGTGAAATCATCAAGATACCGGTAATTATTATTAAAAAACCAATAGTTTGTGTTTTTTGCAATTTTTCTTTTAAAAAATACCATGATAATAGAGCAACAATAAGAGAATTTGCTGATATAATTGCAACTATAGGCCCTTTTGATAGAGGGTCAAAAACAAAACCCAATTTTAATGTTAACATACCTATAGATAGGCTTAAACCTGATATAGCAGCATAGATAAGATATTTAATTTTTACATTCTCAAATACAGAGTTCTTTTTTGTTTTATGTATAATAATTGTTGATAAACCCAATACCCCCATCCCAATCCACAATATTATAGCTGAAGATATACTTGCTCCTTTTATTAATGATGTTTTCTCAGAAATATAACCAAGTATAAAATTTGTTGTCCCAAAAAGTACAAAGGTTAATAAGGCGTAAAACCTCCAACTAATACTCATTAATTTATTTTTCTAATAGCCTTAATTCTCTCTAAGACAGGAGGGTGAGAGTATTCAATAAAGACTTTGAGTTTATGGGGAGTTAAATTTGACAAATTATCAACGCTGAGTTTTTTTAATCCGTCAATAAAAGCATTACCAAGTTTTGTTGTTTCTACTGAATATTTGTCTGCTTCATATTCATGTTTTCTTGAATAATAATTTGACAGGATTGAAATTAACTGAGAAATTGGAGAATAAATAAATCCAAAAAACAGTAAACTTCCATATATTGAAATATGCTCCATTTTAAATGCTTCAAATAGCTCTTTATTCTTTAAGAAAAGTGATAATACAAATAAGGTTAAGGCTAAATCAAAAAAAGAAGAAAGCATAGATTTTAAGATATGTTTTAACTTATAATGACCCATCTCATGAGCTATTATAGCAAGTAATTCATCTGTGGTATGTTTCTCAATGAGTGTGTCAAATAAAACAATTCGCCTTGAACTACCAAAGCCTGTAAAAAAGGCATTAGATTTACTTGAACGTTTAGAGCCATCCATTTTAAATACACCTTTCATCTTAAAGCCTTCTTTTTTTGCATATTCTGAGATTTTATCTTTTAATTCTCCATCTTCAAGGGGGACATATTTATTAAATATTGGCATAATAAGTATAGGAGCAAGAAACATCATAATTATCTGAAATACTACAACAAAAATCCATACATATAGAGGTGCAAGCCTACCAGTTGTTTCAAAAAACCAAAGTATAGCCATTAATACAGGTGTACCAATTAAAACCATAAGTATAAACGATTTTATTATATCAAGCACATAAGTTTTTACTGTTGTTTTATTAAAACCATATTT
>JAOZTV010000133.1:0-6491 GCA_029939015.1 Candidatus Aminicenantota bacterium | reverse complement strand
AAGTCAAAAAAATAATTGCCAGCTAAAATAATAAGTATTGCTATAAGATATAAATTCATTCAAAGCTCCTTTTTTTAAAGATATATTTGTTTATTTGAATACTTCTTTTTTCAATCTCAGAAATCTATCCAATGTACCATAAACTGAGAATATAATTCCAATAAAAGTTGATATTACAGCTGTTGTAAAGATTGCAATCATTATCATAACCTGGTATTTGATTGCAATTACCGGAGAGGTTCCTCCTAGAATTTGCCCTGTCATCAAACCTGGCAGAGATACAAGACCCATTGTAGAAATCATTGCAATTTGTGGTGAAATTGCACTACCAACCGATTCACTTAAAAAGGGTTTTAATGCCTCCCACTTTGATGCACCAAGATAGATATAATAAATAAATTCTTCTTCTCTATTTCTCAAAGCATTATAGAATCGTTCAAGAGAAATTATATTAACCCTTAATATATTACCAAGAATCATCCCTGCAAGAGGTATCATATAACGCGGTGAAATCAACACTTTAGGGTCAAAAACAATCAGGAGGGGTATAAAAACAAATATAATACTTATTAAAAATGCCCATATTGTATAAAAAAAAAGTTTTCTGATTTTTAAACCACTCTGGTTTAATATTGAACTATTAGCAACTATGATCATAACAAATATCCAGAGTATATTGACTATGAGACTTTCAATTTCAAATATATATTCAAGATAAAGAGCTACAAAAGTTAATTGTATTAGCATTCTTATTATAGAAATAAACAAGGTTTTAATTTTTTTTATTTTAAGATAGTAAAAAATTATTATCGGAATAATTAGTATTGCCGAATACAAGATGAGTGAAAGGTATGAAATATTAAATGTTCCTGTCTTCAATTATTGCTCCATTTTCCATTTTTATTATTCTTGTGCTGTATTTTTCCCATTCAATATTATGAGATACTGAAATCACGGTTCTCTCTTCATCTTCCATAATTAATGATATAAGAGAGTTAATATTTTTTTTATCTAAGGCAGAAGTAATTTCATCAAAAATATAAAAAGGCTTATTTAAGAGTAAAACACCAATAACTGCAATTCTCTGCCTCTCACCCCCTGATAAAACATTAAACTTACTATTTAGTATTGACTCATTAAAATTCAATCTTTCAAGAAGTTCAAATTTTTTTTTATCGTTTAGTTTCAAGTTTTTATTAAATTTGAAATCTTTATGAATACTTAAAAACTCTCCAACAGATTGATTGAAATTTGGTATTTTTTGACCGATATAGCCAATATTATTCCTATACTTATTGATGTTTTCAATTCCAATTCTTTTTCCTTCATATATAATTTCACCCAAAAATTCTGTAAAATAAATAATCGCTCTTATCAATGATGTTTTTCCACTTCCTGATTCTCCCTTAAGTAATATCTTTTCACCTTTTTTTATATGCAAATTGACATTATCAAGAATAAGTTTTTTGTCATTTTCAATTCTAATATTTTCACATTTAATCATTAATTTTTCCAAAACTAAGTTTAACATATTTTACAAAAACAATGTATATAAGCTAAACCATTTAGTATAAATAACGTATAATAATATTAGATATTTAAAAAAAATGGAGGTATAAATGCAATTAAAAAAATTTATTGTTATATTTATTAGTTTTACAATCCTGTTTACACTTTCGGGATTTGGGACAACATCAGTTGACAAGTTAAGCCTTGAAGAATTCTATAAGGTAAGATCATATTTTGGAAAAAGCGCAAGACTATTAAAATTTTCAGAAAATGACAAATATCTTGCTTTTTTATGGAATCCTTATAATGTAAATGGTTATGATTTGTATATTTATGAGCTTGATTCTAAAAAAATCAAAAAAATTACTTCACTTGAAATTATGAAGAAATTTGACACACCAGAAGATTACGATAAATTCATTAAGAAGGGTCAAGAGAGCAAAGAAAAGCAGAAAACATTATTAGAATCATATTTTTTGCAGCGTGATTATCTAATGGGTAAAGATGTTGATTTGTCAAAATTTGAAAAAGAAGAAATTGACAAATTAAGAATCGAGTTAAAAAATAAAGAAAAAGAGGACAAAAAAAAAAAGGAAAAAGAAAAAAAAGAAAAATCTAAAAAAGACAAAAAAAATATTGAAGAAAAAGAAAAAGAAAAAAAAGAATTGGAACTATGGGAACTTAGAGATAAACTAAAAAAGAAACAAGAGAAGGATAAAATCAAAAGATCTGACCTATATCCTGGAGTTTCAAGATATGAATGGACTAAAAACAAAAACAAGTCAGAACTTATTTTTGAATATCGAGGAGATCTGTATAGATATTTACCAAAAGATAAAAACATTATACGCTTAACAATGACCGACCTAAAAGAAAAATTTCTTTCCTATACACAAAATGGGGATGGTTATTATTATTTAAAAGGCAATAATCTTTTTAAGGTAAAATTTAATTCATCTTATATTCATCAATTAAACCGTAAATTTAATAAGGCTGATGATAAAAAAAATCAGATTAAAATAAATGACACTACAATTTCCCCAGATGGGAAATGGATGCTGGTAATTGGCTCAAACAGAAAAGGTAAAGCAATTTATAAAGATGTTCATGTTGTAAATTATGAAAAGAGATTTGCCAAACCTGAAAAAATTAAAAGAATGATGCCTGATACTAAAAGAAACCAACCTACTTATAAGTTTTATTTAAGAAAGGTAGAAGAATTGAATTATGGAAAACAACCCAAACCGGTATTTAAAATAAAAGGTGGAGATGTATGGTATGAGTACAGTAATATACTATGGAGCAAGGACAGCAGATACTATGCCTTTATGACATGGGAAAGAGAAAAAGGTGACCTTCAAATTTGGGTAGGAGATCTTAAGAAAAACAAAAAACCTGAATTATTATATAAGATGAAAGAATTTATTGGATATAAATCTACCTACTATAATAATCTTCGTTTTACACCTGATAGTAAGAGCCTAATAGCTATTTTAAATAATAAAAATGGATACAGACAACCATTTTTATTTAAGCTTAAAAACAAGAAAAAAACAGAATTAGTAAAGGGAAAATTCGAGAGTTTCCCGATTATAAATTTCTCAAAAGACAGCAAAGATATGTATATAGTCTCAGATAAACAAAACCCTGCATATCACAGTGTTTACAAAGTTAATTTAAAAAACAAAAAAATGAAAATTATTGGAAAAGAAAAAGGTATGCACGGAACCAACGCTATTTCACATAATAAAAAATGGCTTGCATCTGTTTACGGCAATTGGAATAATCCTTATGAATTATTCATAATAAACACAGAAAATTCAGAAGAAAAAGTTTTAACAATAAGCCATAATCCAGAATGGGATAAACTTAATTTTATTAAACCTGAACTCTTTACTTATAAAAACAGAAGAGGAATTACAATTCATGGAATGATGTTCAAACCTAAAAACTGGAAAGCAAATGATAAGAGAGCTTCAATAGTATATCTTTATGGAGGACCTTTAGGCAGAAGACATACTGTAATGACTGGTAGAATTAGTACCTTATCCTATATGTTCCAGATGATTATGGCTGCAAAACATGGTTTTGTTACAATTAATATTGATCCTCAGGGACAATCAGGTTACGGACGAAGCTTTAATGAATCTAATTTTAAAAACCCGGGTAAAAGACAAACTGAAGACCTTGAAGATCTTGTCAAAGAAATGAAAAAAGGTAGATTTGGAGTTGATACAAAGAGGGTTGGGCTTCATGGTTGGAGCTTTGGTGGTTATCAAACTCTACAGACAATGTTTACTTCTCCAAATACATTTGCCTGTGGAATATCTGCTGCCCCTCCTACACAATGGGAAAATTATAATTCATGGTACACTGGTGCAACTATTGGAGAGTCAAAAAGAGGAAAGTTAAATATGCGAAAATATTCATTAATACCACTTGCTAAAGGCTTGAAAAAACCTCTCCTTTTAGTTCATGGCATGATGGATAAAAATGTTTTATATCAGGATACTGTCAATGTGTATAGAGCATTATTATTAGCAGGTAAAGAAACAATAGTTGACCTATTTTTAGATCCTGAAGGTGGACATGGATTAGGTGGTGCAATTAAGAATAAAGGCACATATAAGAAATTTGAAGCCTGGTTTGTAAGGCATCTTAAAAAAGAATAGGGAATAGGCAAATAGGCAGAGAGGCAAAGAGAAAAACAAGAGCAAAACATTAGTACTTATATAGACAAACTCTTGTATATTCTTCTCTCTGCCTCTCTGCCTATTGCCTACTTGCCTTGTCTTGTTTGTGCTCTTCATACGATAGAGATTTTTCTTCCAGTTCTTCCCATTTTTCATACATTGAGGATAATTCGGTTTCAATAGATTTTAAATTTGTATTAATTTCTGCAATTTTATCGGGAGACTTTTTGTAAAAACCCATATCATTCATCTCACTATGAATTTTTTCTTTTTTTTCCTCATATAATTCTATTTGTTCAGGTAATTTATCCAGTTCAATTTGTTCTTTATATGATAACTTCTTAATCTGATTGGATTTTTTTTTTACTTTTTCAGACTTTTCAATTTTTTTTTCAATCTTATCGACCTTAATATCAGAATACCCACCAATGAACTCTTCAATCTTCCCATCTTCTTTAAACACAAGAACTGAGGTTGCTATGTTATTTAAAAAAGTCCTATCATGGCTGACAATTAAAAGAGTCCCTGGATAATCCATTAATAACTCTTCTAATAATTCCAATGTCTCAATATCAAGATCATTTGTAGGCTCATCCATTATAAGAAGATTAGACGGTAAGGTAAATAACTTAGCTAATAAAACCCTTGCTCTTTCCCCACCTGAAAGAACAGAAACCTTGGACCTTGCTTTTTCAGGTGAAAATAAGAAATCCTGTAAATATCCTATAATATGCTTAGGTTTTCCGTTTATTTCCAATATATCATTCCCATCAGAAACATTTTCTACAATTGTTTTAGATTCTTTTAGACTGCCTTTTAATTGGTCAAAATAATGTATTTGTAGATTTGTTCCAAGTTCAATTATTCCTGAAGCTGACTTAAGTTTTCCTAAGAGAATATTTAACAATGTTGTTTTACCACATCCGTTTTCACCAATTATACCTATTCTTTCTCCCCTTGATATAGTGGTAGAAAAATCATTCACTATTTTTTTATTATCATAATTAAATGATATATTTTTTGCTTTTAAAACAACTTTACCTGATGCACCAGCATTTTGTATTGAAAAACCTGCATTCTTTGAAGCAGTACGCATTTTTTGTTTTTCATCTCTCATTAATACAAGTTTTTTAACTCTACCTTCATTTCTTGTTCTTCTTGCTTTAATTCCCTGCCTTATCCATATTTCTTCATCAGATAATTTTTTCATAAATTGTTTTCTTGCTTTTTCTTCAATATTAAGTGAATCTTTTTTCCGCTCCAAGTATTCAATATAAGTACAGTTCCAGTTATATATTTCACCTCTATCAATTTCAACTATACTGGTTGCAGTTTTTTCAATAAGAGTTCTGTCATGAGTTACAAAAAGAACAGTGCCTTTATAGGCTTTAATAAATTCTTCAAGCCAAAGTATCATATTGATATCAAGATGGTTAGTAGGTTCATCAAGAAGGAGTAAGTCAGGTTTTGATATTAAAGCACGGGTTAACAAAGCAATTCGTTTTTTGCCTGCTGAAAGTGTCGAAAATTCAATATTTCCATCAAGTTTGAATTTGTCTAAAATATCTCTTACAAAACGTTCAATTTCCCATCCTTTATTAATATCAATAAGATTAGTTAATCTATCAAGTTCATTTAAAAGTGAAGTTGTTTCTTTTTTTGATAATTTTTTATTTAATTCATTATATTTTTTTATCAGGTTTCCAAGCTCTCCAATTCCCTCTAAAACAAAAGAGAACAGAGTATCATCTTTTCCCTTTGGTACCTTTTGGCTTAAATAGGATATTTTAATTCCCTGACCAAAAGTAATCTCACCCGAATCAGCCTCAATTTCTCTATTTAATAATTTTAATAAAGTAGTTTTGCCTGAACCATTCCTACCTATTAAAGCTATTTTTTGTCCACTATTTAGTTGAAAATTTATCTTATTAAAAAGAGGGTTTTTGTCAAAATAAAGTTCAATATCTTTAAAATTTGCTAATATCATTCCGCTATTTTACCATAAAATTTTTAACTGTGTTTTGAAAAAGTTAGACGCGATAATCGCGTCTCTACTCTTCTATCTTTTTAATTGTGAAATATAATAGAATAATTATATTAAAATCTAAATCCAATACCTGCTATATAAGCCAGTCCACCAAGGTCTATATCTTTTTCTGATTTTAACATTATGTATTTTAATTTCAAATCAACAAAAAAAAATTTTGAAACGTAAAATTTCAAACCACCTTCTCCAAAAAAGCCTACTTTACTTTCTGATATAGTTAATAAACCTGGATGTACATCTTC
>JAOZTV010000132.1 GCA_029939015.1 Candidatus Aminicenantota bacterium | reverse complement strand
TATTTTTTGTTTTTAAATTTTAATGTTTTTAATGTAGATAATTTAATTTGAAAATTTAATTCTTTTTTGTCTTTTAATTCACTTAATAGTTTTGTTTTTGAGTATATTATAATATCTGTTTCAATATTGTTTTTGAAATTCAACGATAGTGTTTTTTTTCTGTTTTTCCATGAATTGAGATTTACATAAAGGTCATAGGAATATCCTTCTTTTAACCTGAAAAGCTTTCCTTTGTTTTTTGTTCCTACATCTTCTAAATAATGAAATAATTTTGCAGTTTTGTATATTGGAATTTTATCAATTATAAATAAATTTTGTTTTTGAAGATGGATGTGAGGATAATATGATAATAAAAATACAGAGACAAAGAATAGAATAATTGCAAATGAACGCTGGAGCATTGTTTTTTTTTCTAAAATACAATCTAATTTAATTTTATTTGAATAAAAAAGTATAATAATTATAATAAGAATAGATATCCATATAAAATTTGGAATATGAATGTTTTCTGGATTTGTTAAAAATGATGGAAAAAATGAAGGTAAATTTATTATATCACCACCAAGATAATTCAATATATCAGATGCTCCGTTCTTGGTACCTGAAAAAACAGGTTGAAACATAAAGAAAGGATAATAAAAGAACCAGGCAGTAAAAAAATAAGCAAATCCTGCTAATAAATTAAAAAAAATATCCTCCAATTATTATCGTTTTCAATACTATTAAAATAAAAATTAGCTAAAAAAAGTATAAATATCCAAATTAAGAAGATTAAAGGTCGTCCTGCTGGAGCATAGGCACCTCTTACAGTTGTAAAAGCATGTAATAAAACATAGGAAGAGCCTGCTATTAACAATAATTTTTTATGTTTGAGTTTTTCTTTAAGCCCAAGAAAAAATAGGAAAAGGTATGGAGCATATGATATCAAGCCGTCTCTCTGGTCAATGAAATAAGCAAAAAATACCTTAACTTTCAATAGGGGATTTAGAAAATAGTTTTGCTTTGGAAATATCTGAGTAGGGTTGACAGTCCCATACAGTAGTTTGCAATATATCATTAAAAGTATAAGACTTAAAATTGGTAATATTAAAAAATTAATAATATTTTTGTAATTTTTTGTAATTCTCCATTCATTAAATAAATTAACACTTATTGCAATGATAAATACTAATACTAATGGATAATATTTTACGTGAAACCATGGTAGAAAAGCTAGGAATAAACCAGTTAAAAAATAATTCTTATATTTTGTAAATCCAAAAATGAAAATATTTATTGACATCAGGGCCGCAGGAATTTCTGGGAATAGTGTTATAGAATGAAATAGTAATGGAAATGAAGTTATAATAAAAATCCAGAATGCAAAAATATTCTTATCTTTAAAATAAATTTGGAGAAGTATAAATATACTTAAAGCAAAGAATGCATTAAAAAATGCCATTGCATATCTAAAAAAAAGTGCTGGATGAATTGGAGCATCAAGTATATTATATAGGGCATAAAATGGTGCCATCATAAATGAAACACCCGGCATATGAAAAGACCTTGTCTGTTTATTATGCATTGTTATATGAGGTGTTATTTTCCAGTTTGAACCTCTAAGTTCAGGTTTTATTTTATAATATGAATCATCTTTATAATTGTTTTTAAGTTCAAAATCACCGTCTTCAACGATACTTTGTGAAATAATTAAAAAATCAGGCTCGTCTCCTGATAAGTAAACTCCTTTATAAAAAAGAAAAGTTGAAGTGACTGAAAAAACTAAAAAAGCAATTATCCAGATTTTAAAAGGTGACATATTTGAAAGTTTGAAGTTTATTTTTTCATAATTCTTATTTGAAAAAACATATAATGTAAATGATAAAATATATGCTATGAAAATAAATGTAAAAATCCTTATTTGAAAATCAATAGTTGAAGAATAATTAATTAATAGAGTTGGTGCTAAAGTAAAGAAAATATAGTGTAGAGGAAATGTAGTTTTTCTGAAATTAAAAATTAACTCTGTTAAAATTATAAATAAGGCAAGAAGTATGGTAAATATTAAACTGGTTTTTCCAATTATTAAACTTGCAAATAAAGATAAAATTCCTAAAATAATAATATATATTTTGAAAGTTTTAAATAGGTTTGACATTTATTCTGTTTTTCCCAGTTTACTCTTAAATTCTCTAATCTTTGAAGAATTACCAAGAAGTTTGTATAAATCAATCATATTGCTTATAGTTAAAGCAGATTTATTCAAGAATAATGCACTTATTCCATAAAGTTCTGCTTTTCTGAATTGTTTACTCTTTATATAAAGTTTTGAAATAGTATAATGTGTTTTATAATCAAAGGGATAGTTTTCAAGGTTTAAAAGACAATCTTCAATAGTTAAAGCTTCTATGCTTTTTTTCAATTTATCAGATTTTTTATTAAATTTATTAGAAAAAGGATTGATTAATTCTAACTTAATTTCTAGTTTATAATAATCAATGACATTATCTTCGTCTATAAAATCATTAAACACGGCTAAAAGTGATGCTTTGTTCTTGTTTTTTTTAATAAAGTTATATAGGAGTGAAATAGAATTGGTATCTTTTGGAAATATTGATAGTGTTTCAATAGTTTTAGCTTTTAATTTCTCCAAATCTGTTCCTCTTAGATAGAGGTTTAAGATATTATTAAATGATATCTTAGTCTTATTCTGATTAATGGATTTATTGAGAAATGTTTCAGCCTTAGAAAATTCATCATTTTTAATATATAAAACTCCAAGGTTATTATCAATGATATTTTTAAAGCTATTTTGTTTTTTTAATTCTAAAAATTTTTTAATAGCATTGTTATAATTATTGTTTTTGAAATCCAGTAAACCTGATAAAAGGAGTTTATTCTTTGATATAATAGATTTTATACTTATTTTGTCTAAATATTCTTTTGATATATTAAAATCGTCTCTATTAAAATAAAGAGATGAGAGCTCAAATTTTATTAAATCTGAATATTGATTTAGGTCTTTATCGCCAATTAAATTTAATGCATTTTTTAGTAAATGCTCTTTCTCATTAAAGTTATTAGTTAATAAACTCTTAATTAAGAGTTCATAACTTTGATTATTAATACTTAATATTTTTTTATCGTTTATGTTGAAAGATGGATTGATTTTTTTAATAATTGAATTAAATAATTCATGTTGGATTAGAGATAGATTCTTTACTTTACTCTTAAGTATAGGGAGGTATTGTTGTTTAAATGACATTATATCAATTATATAAGGACGTATAGTTATGATAGCATCTGTGCTTTTTGTCTTAGATGATTTGATTTCTCCCCAGATAATTTCACTTGCATTATTGCTAAGTCCAATTTTTATTGCACTTGCCTTTGTAAATCGATAAGGGAAATTTATTGAGTTTTCATTAATAATATTACTTACCTTTGCATCTGTAAAAGTATCAATATTAATACTATTAAGTTTAATTGATAAGTAAAATGAAAAAGCTTTACTGAACCAGAAATGTGATTTGTCCATGTTTTTGTCAATTCTGAACGGCAGTACTAATACTTTAGAAAAATTGAAACTACTTAATAAAATAAAAAAAATCAATAAAAATATAATCTTTCTCTGAATGGTCATTCCTGTCCTTTATTATAAAATTTTTTTAAAAAATCTTTTAAGAATTTTGCACCCTTGTTTTTTGATGGCCCACTATGTTCCAGTATAAATGCAAATGCATACTTTGGTCTATTAGATGGGAAAAAACCTGTTAAGATTGCATTATACGGCTTTTTCTTACCAGCTGTACCTGTTTTTAAAGCCATATTAACAAAGTCAACAAAACTGTTTTTTCCAGTTCCATTCTTATCTTTTATTACCCTTATCATTGCATTTTTTATTTTATTAAATATAAGTGGTGCATTAATATTTTGAATTTTCAAGTCTTTATGATTATAAGCACCTATGTTTGTAATACTCTTAATGTTTTTAATTAAAAAAGGTGAATTTAAAATACCCTTATTAGCAATTGACGAAGAAAGTAGAGCAGAGTGGATTGTAGTCATAGTAATTAAGTCTTTGGCATCTTTTTTTGCATCCTTATTAAAAATTGACAAGCCTACAGATACTTTTGCCAAATCATAATTATTATTTATATTTTCAGGCATAAATGTACCCATATCAAATTTAATAAAATTATCCTTAATATCTTTTTTATTAAAAAGAAAATCAGTATAAGACTTTGTCAGTTTTTCAAGTCCTAATTTTGTTCCAATTTTTGCAAATCCAATATTACATGACCAGGCAAGTGCTTGTTCATAAGAAGATACATGACCATGAGAAATCCAATCATAAAATGCAGTGTTGTCAATGTTTAAACTTTGACATTCATAAGGAAATATATTTTTAATATTATTTTTAAAATATCCGTATAAGGTTAATATTTTAACTATTGAACCTGGTTCGTAATGTTTTGAAAATACAGTGTTCTTATTGTTAGTATTTCGTGAATAAGCACTAATAATACTATTATCATCGGTCTTTAATAAAATAAAAGAACCATTAAGTCTGTATTTGTTGAAAATTTTATGTATGATATTTTGTGTGTTTTTATTAAATGTTAAAGTAAAGATACGAATACCATTATTTATTGTATTTGTGAAAGTATCGAAATTAAAACCTTTAAAATTCTTAACTGCAATTGTTTTCTTTAAAAGCAAATCATAATAAGCAAGAGGCGTGCCATTAATATCAAAAATATAATTAAACTTATTTGATTTTAATTTTCTATTTGTTGCTCTTATTTTTGATATTTTATTTTTTAAATCGTTATCTATGTCAACTTTAATTTTTTTTAAGAAACTTTCTGATTCCTTATATTTAAACATTGCAGTAGCATATAGGGCTTTATAATAATTATACTCTTTAAATTCAATACCAAGAAAATCAAGATATATACTCATCTCTTTATATTTTACTTTCTCAAGGAAATGTAATATGAACTTATTATGTTCTATAAGAGATTCTTTATCTTTAATTGTATTAAAAATTGTAATTGCATTATCGTAGCGTTTCGCATATAGTTCAAAAATTCCTTTTAAAATTTCTTTACTTGTTTTATGATAAAAAGAGATTTTAATTTTATTGTATGTATTTGATGCTTCTTTGGTTTCATTTTGCAGAAGAAGCTTTTGGATAGAAAAGATTTTTTTATTATCAACATTATTGCTGAAAAATAAATAAATAATTATAAGAATTAAAAGAACAAATAAAATTCTGATAGTTTTTATTCTTTTTTTCTTTAATGAAAGGTCAACACCTTTATAATCATTTATCATCAAAAATTAACTCTTCTAATTGTTCCGCTATAAAATGTAAGATTAAAATATGTACTTCTTGAATAATTGGTGTATCAAGAGCATTAATATTTATAATAATATCGGTATTAATATCTTTTAGAGATTTTGTGTAATTTCCACATAGAGCAATAGTTCTTAATCCATTTTCCTTTGAAACCTTTAATGCTTTTATGACATTTTCTGATTTTCCACTTGTTGTTATTCCTATTGAAACATCATTTTTATTACCTATGGCTTCAATTTGCCGTGAAAAAATTGAGGTATAATTATAGTCATTTGCAATTGAAGTGATATTTGCAATATCTGTGCTTAAAGAAATTGCATTTAAAGCTGACCTGTCCTTATAAAACCTGTTTACCAACTCTGCTGCAAAATGTGATGACTGGGTAGCAGAACCACCATTCCCATAAATAAGGATTTTATTTTTCTTTAAAGTGTTTTTCAATAATAGGACTGTCTTTTCAATAGTTGTAAAAAAAAATTCATCAAAACTGCTTAATACTTCTATCCTTTTGGCAATATTATTTTTAAGTTTGTTTTTCATATCAATAAAAATTTTTTTTTCCTCTTTTTAAGTTGACATTTTAACACATCTTTGATAAAAATCAATATAATGAATTTAGATAAAAAAATGTCCACTCATAATCTTTTGGGTTCAATTATCAAAAAGCAATTTATTAAATATGTCAAAATTATAATATAAGGAGATAAATAAATGTCATTAACAAGTGATTTATTAGAAAAAGTTAAGGTAACAAATCCTGCTGAAGTCGAGTTTCATCAGGCCGTAGAAGAAGTTTTAGAAACTTTGGAACCAACTGTAGAAAGACATCCTGAGTTTGTCAAAGCTGGTATTTATGAACGAATTGTTGAACCTGACAGAGCAATCCTTTTTAGAGTACCATGGGTTGACGATAGGGGTACTGTTCATGTTAACAAAGGTTATAGAGTTGAATATAATATGGCAATTGGTCCATATAAAGGTGGATTACGATTTCACCCTTCTGTTAATCTTGGTATTATTAAATTTCTTGGCTTTGAACAGGTTTTTAAAAATGCATTGACAACACTTCCTATGGGTGGTGGTAAGGGTGGTTCAGACTTTAACCCTAAAGGAAAATCTGACGGTGAAGTAATGAGATTTTGTCAGGCTTTTATGAGAGAATTATTTAGACATATTGGGCCTAATACTGATGTACCAGCTGGTGATATTGGTGTAGGTGGAAGAGAAATCGGATATTTATTCGGTTATTATAAAAAAATAAGAAATGAACATACTGGCGTTTTAACAGGAAAAGGTCTTGAATACGGTGGAAGTTTGATTAGACCTGAAGCTACAGGATATGGTTCAGTCTATTTTGCAGCTGAAATGTTAAATACAAAAGGTGAATCTTTAGAAGGTAAAAAAGCTCTAGTATCAGGTTCAGGAAATGTTTCTCAGTTTACAATTGAGAAATTACTTGATCTTGGAGCAAAACCTATTACATGTTCAGATTCAGGCGGATATATCTATGATGAAGCTGGTATTGATAGAGAAAAACTTGCATTTATTATGGAATTAAAAAATGTTAAAAGAGGAAGAATTAAGGAATATGCTGATAAATATTCAAGTGCTGTTTATACTCAGGTTGATTCAAGTCTTGGTTATAATAAACTTTGGGATCATAAAGCTGATGCAGCCTTCCCAAGTGCAACACAGAATGAAATTAATGAAAAAGATGCACAGAATCTTGTAAATAATGGAGTAAAGCTTATTTCAGAAGGTGCAAATATGCCGACTACACCTGAAGGAATTAAGGTAGTAATGGACAATAAAATACTTTATGGTCTTGGAAAAGCAGCTAATGCTGGTGGTGTTGCCGTTTCTGGTCTTGAAATGAGTCAGAATAGTATGAGATATAGCTGGACTAGAGAAGAAGTTGATGCAAAATTACAAAGAATTATGAAAGATATTCACTCAGCTGCTTTTGAAACATCAAAAGCTTATGGTGATGAAGGAAACTATCCACTTGGTGCAAATATTGCTGGTTTTACAAAAGTTGCAAAGGCAATGCTAGCAGCAGGTGTTGTATAAATCAAATTATTTAATATTTATTCCGCATTTTTTCAATACTTTAGGAACAAAATCAAAATCACCCATTGAAACACCGCCACTAAGGATGATTATATCATTATTATTAAGGGCTTCCGATATAATTTCATAGGTTTTAGCTTCCGAATCTTCTGCAATTCCAATATAGTTCGCTTCAGCACCAATTTCATTTAATTGTGCGATTAGTTGATAACCGTTACTATTTCTTATTTGAGATAAACCCGGTTTTTGATGAGCTTCAACCAATTCGCTACCTGTTGAAATTACAGCAGCCTTTGGCCTTTTAAAAACATTTGGATTAGCACAACCAACAGAGGCAAGTACTGCAATATCCTGTGGCCTGATCAGTTTACCTTTTTTAAGTATAATTTGACCTGCTTTAATATCCTCACCTTTATAACAAACATTTAAATTAGTATTGTCTTTTGTGTAAATGATTTTATTATCTGTATCAATTTCAGTATATTCAACCATTATAACACAATCCGCACCTTCAGGCATAATGGAGCCTGTCATTATTTTAGCACATTGATTTTCCACGATTTTTTTCTGAGGAACAGTCCCGGCAGGAATCGTTTCAATAACTTCTAAAGCATTTTTCAGATCTTCTTCACGGCATGCAAAACCATCCATTGCAGATTTATCAAATGGAGGCATATCAATGTCGGAATGAATATCTTCGTATAAAATCCTGTTTAAACTTTCGTTGATGGTAACCTCTTCAAAATCAGTTACTTTTACGAGTTTCATTACAGTTTCTATAGCTTTTTCTAGTGAAATCATTTTTATGTTTCAGTATTTTAAAATTAA
>JAOZTV010000456.1 GCA_029939015.1 Candidatus Aminicenantota bacterium | reverse complement strand
TGCATTTTTTTAAAAGTTTCATAATGATAGGTTTCCTGAAAAAGTTGATATGTTCCTATTCCTGCATTTTTTAATTTTTTAAATCCATCAACGCCTACCGGGGCAATATTTACATTTATTCTTCTAATATTTCCCTTATCGTTCTTAATAGAGTAAATTTTATCTATTGCTTTTAGGGTATAACTTAATGCAGACTCTCCCATGCCTTCACCGGATACAAGAAGAATTCTCTTATGCCCCTCATTGATTAGAGCTTCTGTATCTCTTGCAATTTCCTGCATGGATAGAGTTTTTCTGCTAATCCCCTTATTGCTCTTTCTAAAACCACAATAGAGACATTCGTTATTGCAGAGATTTGAAATATAAAGGGGAGCAAATAGAACCAGTCTTTTCCCATATATTTCATTCTTAACAAAATCAGCAGTATTAAATATGTTTTCAATATCTTCTTGAGTATTAACATTAAGCAATTTGCTTACATCGTTTGCATTCAATCCTTTTAATTCTTTAGCTTTTTGTAGTATCTCATCAATTTCAGATGTTTCAGGAACTCTTGTGTTTGAAATTTGTGAAAAGATTTTTTGATGATCAATAAATCCTGTATCTATCATAATAATAACTCCTTTGGACGCTTATAGCGTCGTTAAAACCTAAAAACTGTTTTAACGAAGGCAAAGAGGCAGAGAGGCAAGGAGGCAAATAGAAGACATAGATATTTCAAAAACTATCTTCAAGATCTTACTATTTGCCTCCTTGCCTCCTTGCCTATTTGCCTTCATCTCCTACCCAGCTGAGCTGGTCTTTAAAAGGCATAATTGCCCTTGGAAAGGCAGATTTTAAAAATGAAATTAATATTCCAAAATTAGTTATTGGTATCTCTTTGTTTGATGCAGTTATAAGACGATTTTTCATTTCCTTTCCATTTAATGTACAGCCACCACAATGAATGACTAATTTATATTTATCAACATCATCAGGGAAATCATATCCCTGAACCCTGTTTATATTTAATGAACCCCCAAAATATTCTTTAAGCCATTTGGGGATTTTTTCTCTACCAATATCATCCTTTGTTGCATGGTGAGTACAAGCCTCAGCAATAAGAACCTCATCACCTGCCTTAAGATTTTTTAATGCAAAAACACCCTCAATTAAAAGTTTCAAATCTCCTTTCTGCCTTGCAGATAATATTGAAAAAGAAGTCAAACGAACATCTTTTGGAATATCTTTGACAACCTGTTCAAATACCTGTGAATCTGTAATAACCAAAGATGGCGGATTTTTTAACTCTTTCAGAGTTTTAATTAGTTCTGTCTCCTTACATAATACAGGAATTGCATTAGCATCAAGTATCTCTCTAATTGCCTTAACCTGAGGCATAATCATTCTACCCTTGGGAGCCCCCAAATCAATTGGAGTTACCAGAACTATAATATCTCCGGGTGAAATAATATCTTTAATAAATGGAGCTTCCCAGTTTTTAGGAGATATCTTAATTATTTCAGCCTTCAGTTCATCAATACCTGTCTTTTTCAAAGCAGACACAAATGTATTGTTTTTGCCCTTTACCCAGTCCAAAACTTCAATAGAAACATTGAGATCGTTTTTATTAACTGCAATAATGTATGGAATATTGTCACTATCCATCTTTTTAATTAACTTGTTTTCATAGATAAAATCTTTACTTTCAGCAGAAACAACAATAATTGCAATATCTGTCTTTTTCAAAACATTTTCTGTTCTCTTAACCCTCAAGTTTCCAATTTCTGTGTCTATATCGTCCAATCCTGCTGTATCAATTATAGTAATTGCACCAATTGGGATTAATTCCATTGCTTTAAATACCGGATCAGCTGTTGTACCAGGAGTATCAGATACAATAGATACTGTCTGCCTCGTTATAGCATTAATAATCGAAGATTTACCTGCATTTCTCTTCCCAAAAATTGCAATATGTAATCTATCTCCTCTTATTGTTCTTTTCATCTTAACTCCTTTGTTAAAAAAAAACTAAAAACATTAACCACGGATTGCACTGATGACACTGATTAAAATATTCAAACCAGTGGGCTTTGTGTAATTTATGTTATGTTTTTTATTAATCAATCTAAATGTCACAAACTAAAAATTTGGGCGAGGCTAAAGCCTCACTTCCTTTGTAGTTTTTATATCTTCCTTTACCTCTTAATACCAGTTTAAGCGTGAGGTGACTATCTCTATAGCGTGCCCCGCAGGGAGCTCAGTAGGTCTGAGCGACTGAGGACATGGAGTAAAAAATTGAGCACAATTTTTTGCGTTAGCG
>JAOZTV010000131.1:3164-8280 GCA_029939015.1 Candidatus Aminicenantota bacterium | reverse complement strand
TTGATTTTATAGGATAATTTATTTTTCTATTGCAATTAAAAACTAATAGTTTTAAAATAACTTGATGAAATTGACAAATCTTTCTTTTAATATTATGGCAAACAAAATTAAATCATGAATAGTTTTATCCATTTACATTTACATTCTGAATTTAGTTTGCTTGATTCAAATCTTAAGATTCCAGGTATGATAAAGAGGGCTCAGCAACTCAATATGCCTGCTATTGCTATGACTGATCATGGTAATATTTTAGGTGCAGTTAATTTTTACAAAAATGCGATAAAAAGTGGAATAAAACCTATAATAGGCTCTGAGCTCTATGTAGCTGAACATTCCCGGTTCAGTAAGCCTAACAGAAAAAAAGGCGAGATTAATTATCATCATCTTGTTGCCCTGGTAAAAAATAAACAGGGATATAGAAATTTATGTGAATTAATAACAGAGGCATATCTTGAAGGTTTTTACTTTAAACCAAGAGTTGATAAGGAGATACTGGAAAAGTATAAAGAGGGTTTAGTTATCCTTTCTGCATGTATTCAGGGGGAAATCCCATATAATTTGCTTCATAATCGTGAAGAGAAAGCATACGAGTCTGCAAAATGGTATAGGGAAGTATTTAAGGATGACTATTATTTAGAAATGCAGGATCATGGTTTAAGTCAGCAAATTGAAGTAATCCCAAAATTACAGGATATGTCAACTGAGCTTTCAATTCCTCTTGTTGCAACTAATGACGTTCATTATCTAACCAAAGAAGATTCTGATGCAAGAGAAATTTTAATTTGTTTACAGACAGGTCATGTCCTTAGCGACGATAATAGAGCTATGAAAAAGCAGACAGATGAAATGTATCTGAAGTCAACAGAAGAAATGTCTGAGCTTTTCTCAGATATACCCGAATCTATAAGTACCAGTTTTGATATTGCAGCAAAATGTAATTTTGATTTTAAACTCGGAGAATTATCTCTACCTACCTTTGATGTTCCCGAGGAGTTTACTATCGACGGTTATTTTGAAAAAATTTGCAGAGATGGTTTTGCAATACTTAGGGATACATTTTTAGATAAACGAAAGCCTATTGAGGTTTATGAAAAAAGACTTAGTTATGAAATAGATAAGATAAGAGAGATGGGGTTTCCTGGATATTTTTTAATTGTCTGGGATATTATCAAATTTTCAAAAGACAGTGGTATTCCTGTAGGTCCCGGTAGAGGTTCTGTTGTTGGAAGTCTGGTTGCTTATGTTATGGGCATAACCAATGTTGACCCACTTGAATATGACTTGCTTTTTGAAAGGTTTTTAAATCCTGAAAGAGTATCAATGCCGGATATAGATCTTGATTTTGAGACTGAACGAAGAGGCGAGGTCATTGATTATATCAGGAATAAATATGGCAAGGAAAATACTGCTCAAATTGTAACCTTTGGAAAGATGAAAGCAAAGATGGCAATTCGGGATATTGGAAGAGTATTAGAACTGCCACTGAGTGATGTAAACCAGATTGCAAAAATGATACAGGATGGACCAAAGGTAGAACTTCAAAAAGAGATTGACACAAATTCTGAATTAAGAGATGCAATTAAGCTGAAACCTGAACGAAAAAAACTGATTGAATTTGCATTAAAACTTGAGAATAATGTAAGACATACATCTATGCATGCAGCGGCAGTTGTTATTGCTCCAAGGAAAATGACGGAGTTTATGCCTCTTTATAAGACAAAAGATGACATTGTTACACAATTTGAAAAGGATGAGGTTGAAGAGGTTGGACTTCTCAAAATGGATATTCTTGGTTTAAAAACCTTGACAATTATTAAGAACATCCTTGATGAAATATATGATGTAGAAAAAAAGAAAATAGATTTGGACACAATTCCATTTGATGATGAAAAAACATATAAGGTATTTCAGGCAGGAGACACTGATGGAATATTTCAATTTGAAAGTTCCGGAATGCGTGATTATTTAAAAAAATCCAAACCTGAAAGAATCGAAGACCTTATTGCCTTAAACGCACTCTATAGACCAGGCCCTTTAAATTCAGGCATGGCAGATAGTTATGTTAAGAGAAAGCTTGGTAAAGAAAAAGTCGAATATGTTTTTCCGGTACTTGAGCCAATCTTAAAAGACACCTATGGTGTTATTGTATATCAAGAACAGGTTATGCAGATTTCTGTTACCTTAGCCGGTTTTTCTCTCGGTAAAGCCGATGAAATGAGAAAGGTAATGGGAAAAAAGCTTGAACAAAAACTCCCGGCATTAGAAGCAGCATTTGTTGCAGGAGCAGTAAAGAAAAAATATAATAAGAAAAAAGCAGAAAAGCTATTTTCTCAAATGAAAGAATTTGCCCAATACGGTTTTAATAAGTCACATTCAACTGCCTATGGTTTTATTGCATATCAGACGGCATATTTGAAGGCTCATTATCCAGTTTATTTTATGGCTGCTCATTTGAGTTCTGAGGCGTCAAAAACTTCAAAAGACTCAAAGGTAATACAATATATTTCCGAAAGCAAAAAAATGGGTATTGAAATACTCCCGCCAGACATAAATAAAAGTGTTGAATCATTCAGGGCTGAAACGCTTACTACAATCAGATTTGGTTTAAAGGGTTTAAAAAATGTTGGCTCTGCAGCATTAAAAAGTATTATTGAAAGTCGTGATAAAAAGGGTGGTTTTAGCTCTTATTCTGATTTTATTATAAATATAGAATTGTCTAAGGTAAATAAGGGTGTATTAGAGAGTTTAATTAAGTCTGGTTCATTGGATTTTTTTAACACGAAAAGAAGTACCTTGTTTTCAAGTATTGAAGACACAATTGCACAGGCTGGACACATTGAAAAAAACAAAAATAGTGGACAGCGATCTCTATTTACAGGAGAAAACAGTTTAAATACAATTATCATCCAGAAAAAACATACAGAACTTGGAGAATGGACAGAACAGGAAATAATTAAGGGTGAAAAAGAAATAACTGGAATATATATCAGTCAACATCCATTAGAATCATATCATAAAGAAATAAAAAAACTTTCAAATACCAGTATTTCAAATTTAGCAGATTTTAAAAGCAATACGGTAAAATTAGTTGGAGTTATTACTGAGTTTAATCAAAAAAGGTCTAAAAAAGGTACCTTTTATGGGAATATATTTTTTGAAGATTTAACTGGACGGCAGTCAATTTTAGTGTTTAATAATACAAGAAAACCCTGGAATAAAAATGGCAACCAGAATAGTGAAAAAAAAGTAACCTGGGACGAAATAAAACAGAATCTTGAGGTTGATACCCCATACTATATTGAAGGACAAAAGTCTGATAGTGATAATGAAAACCCTGACCTGTATTTGAATAAAATTGTTAAACTGGATGATTTTATAAATAAGGAGGCAAAGAGAGTTTTTATTAAAGTTGACTATTCATGCATAGATGATGATTTTACAGATAAATTAAATGAGACATTAACAAATAATATAGGGAAAATACCTTATCGAATTATTATAATTGATAAAATTGAAAAACATAAAACAATAATTGAATCTGATGAGGATGGATTAAGACCAGATAATAAAGCAATAAAAGAACTAAACGCGATAAAAGGAATTGTTGCAATTGAAACAATTTACTAAAAGCCTTAAGGTCCTGGCATTATTAATATTATTATCAAATCTATCAATTTATGCAAATACAAAGTTAATTAAATATGATAAGGACTCAATATGGGAATTAAAATTAGAAATTAAGGTAGATGGGAATTTTGAAAATAGTAAAAATTTGGGGATTAAAGGAACATATAATTATGATATAGTTCTAAATGGGTCAATAGGTCTGGACGAAGATAATGATTTTATGTATTATTACAAAAAAGAAGATATAAAAAGTTTTGAGATAAAATTTTTTAATCCAAAAAGTGGAAAAACCCATAGATTTACTAAGAGTATATTATCTCAACATATTGAATTCATAATTAGAAAAGGCAGATATGTATATCTTGAATTTATTTCAGGAAAATTAGATTTATCAAATTTTGATAATGAATTAAAGTTAAAAATTAATCTTCCAATAAGTTATGGTATTCTTAAGAGAAAAGCTAATCGTAAATATAGAAAAGAAATAATGGAAGGCTCAAATAAAATCTTATGGGATGAAAAGCTTCTTTATTCAAAATTAAATTTTAAGAAAGAATATCATTGGGTCTGGACAAAAAAATCAAAAAACATTATACAGTCACATTCTGTGGACATAACTCTGTTTATAAAAATAAAATAATGTCTATTATAAATTATAATTTTAAAAAACCATACGAAAAGATGATTAATGAACAATTAGACTTCATTGAAAAACAATCATACAAAATAGTGAAATTGAAATTTGCAGATAAGAAAACGGGTGAAAATGCAAAAATTGAAATAGAGAATAGAGCTTTGGAATTATCAAATAATGTTCTTGATAAACTAAAAAAAGAAGACTTTAAAATTCTAAGAAATTTTAACAAAAAAGCAAAAATTACTACTTATTTAACAACCATTATTTCAAGACAGTTTGTTGATATAATAAGAAAAAAAATGGGTAGAAGCAGGGAGAAAGACAGAGCAAAGGAATTTGGGGATTTAGGTCTGAGGATATATAAAGATGTATGTATTGATAAAAATTCAATTCAGGAATTCTATAAAATATTACAGTTTGAAAATAGTATTATTACAATAGAAAAAATTGAAGAAATAGTTGATAGAATTAAGGGTAAAAAAAAATATGATAAAAAAGATATTGAAAATTTCCCCGATACACCTGTTAAAAAAGGAGTAATTGGTGAAAATGGCGAAGTTTTAGTCACAGAAAAAAACAAAACACCAGAATCTTACATATTCGCAAACGAACAAAAACAAATAATTGATAAGAATTTGAAACTAATTCTTTCAAAACTTACAACTGAGGAAAAATTGATTTTGAAACTTAGATTTTATAATGACAAGGATGACAAAAAAGATATAATAAATGGGATTGCAAATTTATTAGATATTAATAAAAGGGCTGTATCTAAGAAAATCGATAAGATATTAAAAAAATGTAAAAATATATTAAATGAAAATGGGATAGAATTAAATGATTTATTTTAAA
>JAOZTV010000131.1:0-3064 GCA_029939015.1 Candidatus Aminicenantota bacterium | reverse complement strand
TGTCCGACAAATATAATAGAAGGGTTATGAGATGAAAGAAAAAACTAAATTAGGAAACTTGCTTTCTAAAAAGATGGAATTAAAAACATCTATATGTCTATCTGAAAACACTATAGCCGAACTAATAGATAAAAAATTGTCCCTAACAGAAAGAGAAAATGCCTTTGAACATCTGAATTCCTGTAAAGATTGCTTTGAAGTTTATCAAATATCTTCATCGATTTCAAAAAGGAATAACAAAAAAAGCATGAGGATACCATTGTCAATAGCTGCAAGTATAATTATTATTTTTTTTATAGGGCTTTATTATAATATGAATAATCCTACTAAACTTGAGTTTGATAAAACACAGGTTTATAAACCAAAGGTAAAATCTATAATAAAAGTAACACAAGATTTGAAAGAAAAAAGCCTCGTATTAGAAAAAGAAGAAACTAAAACTAAATCAGAGATGGTTAGGTCTAAAAAAAAAATTGTAAAAATGCAGAAAGTGGATAGATTAAATAGAGGTGAACTAAAAGACGAAGAGACATTTTCTTCACAACCAACAGTTTTTTTAAGGAAACCAGAGAAAAATATAAATCAAAATATTTCTAAAAAAGAAAGCAATGCAGTCTTGAATAAAACAAAAATAAGCTCAGAGTTTACAGTGTTATCCAATCAGGGATTTATACATAATAATATCAATAATTTTGGTAAACTAAATGATGAGCAAACTAATATATTGCTTTCTAAGTGGGAAGAAATGCTACTTAAATTAAAAGGTACAGAAAAAAAAATCGCAAAAGAAACAATCGTATTTCTAAGAAAACAACAAATGATAAACAATAAACGATAAGCTAAAAGGAGCTAATCTTTAATTCTAATCCTAGTCCCATATTCTATTGAAAGCCTTATTTCTGCCGATGTGACATTTTTAGGAAATAAAACCCCACCAACTCTTGCCTTATTAAAGGAAGCTCCATTAAGTTGTGCATCAGACATATCAACACCCCTAATATCAGCCATTTTAAAATAAGTGCTTTTTAGATTTGCCGTTTTAAGATTTGCATGTCTTAAATCAACACCTCTTAAATTGCAATTTTCCAAATCAACCGGTTCTTTTAATTCCTTAATTTCTCTGTTAAATTGGGTTATATGCTCATCACGTAATAACTCATGGTATCTATTTTTCCTCATTTCCATGTTTAACCTCCAATTTACATATAATAATCTAACATCAAAAAAAAAAAAAATCAAGACTTATTGAAAAACGATATTATTTTTTATGTGAAGAGTATTTTTTGCGATCTTTCCTTTTTTTTTTTGAAGTATCCTGCTCTCCTGTTTTTTCACTTCTATCTCTTTTTTTCCTTGGTCGTTCATCATTATATGAGCTTTCACTTCTTTTTTTTCTATCATTGCCTCTGTCAGATCGTTTGGAATCTTTTTTTGGGGATGCAATTTCTATTCCAAGACTTCTTCCTTTAAATTCTGCGTTTTGAAAGGAAGTCATAACTGTCTCTGCTGCCTTTTCTTCAACTTCAAAAAATGTAAAGCTTTTCATGATGTCAATTTTTCCGATTTCTATCATTTTATTATTTGTATAATCATTGATCATACCTATCATATCAACAGGAGAGACCTTGTCGCGACTTCCAACTTTTATGTGAAATCTTGTGAACTTACCACTTCCTCTTTTTCCTTTTCCTTTCCCTTTTCCTTGTCCTTTTCTTGTTTCCTTAAATGATTTTGATTCTGATACATTAAGATCCTGAGCATCCTTGTAATAGTCAAGAAAACGGTTAAATTCAAGTGAAACAAATTGTTTAATTAATTGTTCCTTGTCCATCCAGTCAAGTTTTTTTCTGATTTTATCAATATATGGGGCAATTTCAGATTCATCAACTGTTACTTTTTCCATTTTATTTATAAAACTAAAAAGTTGTTTTCCACAGATAGCTCTACCTTCTGGTATTTTTTGTGATTCAAATTTTTTGTTTATAAGTTTTTCCATTCTGCCAATCTTATATTTTTCTTTCTGATGTATAATAACAATAGATATACCCTTTTTACCTGCTCTTCCAGTTCTACCACTTCTATGGGTATATATTGAAAGTTCGTCAGGAAGATTATAATTAATAACATGAGATAGATCTTCAACATCCAGACCTCTTGCAGCAACATCAGTTGCAACAATCATATTGAGGGTTTTGCTTCTGAATCTCTGCATAACATAATCACGTTGAGCCTGGGAAAGATCACCATGCAAGGCGTCTGCATTATAACCATCTTCCATTAGTTTTTCAGCAATATCCTTTGTTTCCATTCGTGTTCTGCAAAAAATAATACCATAAATGTCAGGATTAAAATCTGCGATTCTTTTTAATGCAAGATATCTATGCTTTGCCTGTACCATATAATAAAGATGTGTGACATTTTCGGCACCGGCATTTTTATTACCAACGGTTATTTCAACAGGGTCAGACATATATTTTCTTGAAATTTTAGTTACTTCGTGTGGCATTGTTGCTGAAAAAAGATAGGTGAATTTGGATTCAGGTGTTTCAGATAGAATAGCATTCAAGTCTTCTTCAAAACCCATATTCAACATTTCATCTGCTTCATCTAAGACGACTGAATTAATATTTGAAATATTAAGTTTTCTTCTTCTTATAAGATCAAGCAACCTACCAGGAGTTGCAACAACAATTTGAGGGTTTTTCTTTATATCTCTTATCTGTGTATCAATACTAGCACCACCATAAACAGCTACTACTTTAAGTCCTTTAAGATGTTTTGAATAATTTTTTATATCATTTGCTATCTGTATCGCAAGTTCACGTGTTGGTGACAGAATTAATGACTGAACATTTTTATTATCTAAATCTGCTCTCTGTATTAGAGGTAAACCAAATGCTGCTGTTTTCCCTGTACCAGTCTGTGCTAACCCTATCAAATCGCTATCATTTTTTAGCATTACCGGTATGGTTTTGCTTTGAATTGGCATCGGGTTAATTATACCAAGCTCTTCAATACCTTTTATTATTTCCGGGATTATTCCCAAGTCTTCAAAATTTTCCAT
>JAOZTV010000004.1:25756-27075 GCA_029939015.1 Candidatus Aminicenantota bacterium | reverse complement strand
TCTTATAAATTTATAGAGGATATACAAGTAAAGTTTAAAAGAAAGGTTGTTAAACCACGCAAAGTATTAACAAATGATGAGAAAGAGGATGTACTATATTCAACGAGGAAGTTAAATTCGACATAGAACTTTTTATTCTGGACTTTTAACGAGTAAAAGTGTATAAAGTAAATTACCAGCACAACAAAATTAAAAACTGGCTGTATTAAATTAGGCAAAAAGGAGACTATGATGCTTTTAAACACTTTTGATTTAATAATTGTATTTGTATTCTTTCTGATATCCTTGATAATTGGTCTTCTGGTTATGAAAAAAGCCGGTAAAAATTCAGAGGAGTTTTTTGCTGGAGGGAAAAATATGCCATGGTGGCTTCTCGGTGTTTCAATGGTTGCAACTACATTTTCTACAGATACACCAAATCTCGTTACAGATATTGTCAGAACAAAAGGAGTTTCAGGAAACTGGATTTGGTTTGCCTTTCTTATTACAGGTATGGTAACAGTTTTTATATATGCTAAATTATGGAAAAGGTCTGATGTTTTAACAGATATTGAGTTTTATGAGTTGAGATATAGTGGAAAAACTGCTGCTTTTTTAAGAGGTTTTCGAGCCTTATACCTTGGTGTATTTTTTAATATAATGATAATGGGGACAGTTTCGCTTGCAGCAATTAAAATTGGTTCTATACTTATGGGTGTTTCTCCACTAACAACAATACTTGTGTCTGGTATAATTATAGTTATATATAGCACTCTTGGTGGTTTAAGAGGTGTTTTGATTACGGATTTTTTTCAATTTTTCATTGCTATGTTTGGTTCAATTGCCGTTGCCGTAGTAGCTGTTAATCATAAGAGTATTGGTAGTTTGTCAAATCTCTTATCTCATCCTGAAATAAAGGCTAAAGCTTCTATTATACCTGATTTTTCAGATATGAATTTACTTGTAGCTGTATTTATAATTCCACTTGCTGTACAATGGTGGGCTGCCTGGTATCCCGGTGCTGAGCCTGGTGGAGGAGGTTATATTGCTCAAAGAATGTTTGCAGCAAAAGATGAAAAAAATGCAATTGGTGCAACATTTTTGTTTAATATTGTCCATTATGCTGTCAGACCATGGCCATGGATACTTGTTGCCTTAGCATCATTACTGGTATTTCCGACATTGGAGTCTATTCAAATACAATTTCCACAAATACCTGTTGATAAGCTTGGTCACGATTTGGCATATCCTGCCATGGTATCCCTATTGCCACATGGACTATTAGGGCTAGTAGTTGCATCGCTAACTGCTGCATATATGTCCACTATGTCAACACATCT
>JAOZTV010000004.1:15797-25656 GCA_029939015.1 Candidatus Aminicenantota bacterium | reverse complement strand
TTAGTGAAATAACGGCAATGTTAGTTTCATTTTTAATTGCAGTTTATTTTGAATTAATTCACAAACAATTAGGTTTCTCTCCAATAGAAGACTGGATTAAGTTTCTAGTTGCTGTAATAATTACAACTTTCTCCTGGTTACTTGCCTCATATATTTCAAAACCGACGGACAAAAAAACACTTATTGAATTTTACAAGCTTATAAGACCGGGAGGACCAGGTTGGAAAAAAATCTTGAAAGAAAATAGGACTGAATTAAAAGATTTATCAAAGATAAAATGGGATCTACCCGGCAGTATAATTTCTGTTTTCTTAGGCTGCTTGACTATTTACAGCCTACTTTTTACAATTGGTTTCTGGTTATATGCAAATAACTCTTTTGCTATAATAACATCAATAACAGCAGTAATATCTGCAATTGGACTTATATATAATATAAAAAGACAGAAAGAAAATATTTTTAAAAAATACTATTGACACTCTTTTTAAAGTAGTTTAAAATTCTAAATCGGGATGTGGCAATATGGATGTGATTAAAAGATTAGAAAAAACATTTAAAGCAATTGGCGATAAGAATCGCTTAAGAATATTATATATGTTAATTAAGAAGCCTCTTTGTGTATGTGAAATAACATCAATTTTACATTTATCCCAATCAACAATTTCTGGACATTTAAAGGTATTAAAAGAAGCAGAAATTGTTGAGGATATTAAAAGTGGACTTTTTGTTGAATATGACATAAATAAAGATAATGTGTTTTTAAATAAAATACTCAAATATATTGAGGAAGAGTTTAAAAAAGAGGAATTAGTAATCGTAGATATAAAAAAGTTATCTAAGGCAAACAGATATGAAATATGTAAAAAGTAAAAAAATTTTTCAGTCCATATCGCTAAATCGGGATACAATGCTTTTCGAGTAAGGAGGTATAATGAAAGAATATAAAAAATTCATACTTTTATTTGCTGTGTTTTTAGCCTGCTATTTTTTTCCACTTAATATCATCCCTTTTAAGGGGCCAATTTTTGAAGCAATAGCTTTATTAAAATGGTATGCTCAAAAACACGTTATACTGTGTTTGGTACCGGCATTTTTTATTGCTGGAGCCATATCTGTTTTTATGGAGCAGGCTGCAGTAATGAAGTATTTTGGACCTGATTCCAATAAATTTTTAGCTTATGGCGTTGCATCCGTTTCCGGTACCATTTTAGCTGTTTGCAGTTGTACAATATTGCCACTTTTTTCAGGAATTCACAAAAAAGGAGCAGGTTTAGGACCTGCAATCGCTTTTCTTTATTCTGGACCTGCAATTAATATTCTGGCTATTATTTTAACGGCAAGAATATTGGGCTTTGAAATAGGAATAGCAAGGGCAATCGGTGCAGTAGTTTTTAGTGTGATTATTGGATTATTAATGCATTTGATATTCATTAAAGAAGAAAAGGCACGAGTTATTGAAGGTAAGTTACATTTAGGTGAAATTAAAGAAGATAGACCATTATGGAAAAACATTACCTATTTTTTCACTATGGTTGTAATCTTAGTGTTTGCAAATTGGGGGAAACCACAAGCTGGAGAAACCGGGATATGGAATTTCTTATTTAGTATAAAATGGTGGGTAACTGGTGCTTTTTTAATCTTATTGGCGTACATAGTTTTAAAATGGTTTAAAAAAGATGAATTAACTGAGTGGAGTATTGCTTCATGGGGATTTTCCAAACAGATTCTTCCATTACTTTTTATTGGGGTACTTGTTGCAGGTGTTTTATTGGGAAGACAGGGAAGTGAAGGTATTATTCCCTCTAACTGGATAACATCTCTTGTTGGCGGAAATTCAATATTCTCTAATTTTTTTGCCTCTATTGTTGGAGCATTTATGTATTTTGCAACTTTAACTGAGGTTCCAATACTCAAAGGCTTAATGGGTGCAGGTATGGGCAAAGGGCCCGCTCTTGCTCTTTTATTGGCTGGTCCAGCTTTAAGCTTACCCAATATGCTGGTGATAAAAAAAGTTATTGGTTCAAAGAAAACATTTGTTTATGTTACTTTAGTCGTTATAATGGCTACAATTTCAGGATTGATATATGGAACATTATTTAAATAAAGGAGAAATAAAATGAAAGAAATAAGAATATTAGGAACTGGATGTAAAAAATGTGTAAAGTTATTTAATCAAGCAGAATTGGCAGCTAAAGAACTTGCTCTTGAATATACAATTGAAAAGATAACTGAAATAGATAAAATAATGGATTATGGTGTAATGATGACACCGGCATTGGTTGTTGATGGGGAGATTAAAGTTGTTGGGACAGTCCCAAAATTAGAAGATTTAAAGAAACTATTAGTTTAGGAGATCAAAATGAAATTTACAAAAAAACTGTTAATTTTTAGTGTTTTATTTATCACTTCACTATCATTTGCTTGTGCAAAAGATACAGAAAAAAAAACAAATGATAAAGTTAAAGAAAAAAGTAATTATTTGGTAACTTTTGTAGAATTAGGATCAGTCAAATGTATTCCATGTAAAAAAATGCAACCAATAATGGAAGCTATTGAAAAAGAATACAAAGGACAGGTAAATGTTGTGTTTCATGATGTTTGGACTTCTAAAGGGAAACCATTTGCCAAAAAATTCAAGATACGACTTATTCCAACGCAGGTTTTTTTAGATAAAGAAGGGAAAGAATATTTCAGACATGAAGGCTTTTTCCCAAAGGAAGACCTGGTAAAGATTTTAAAACAAAAAGGAATTAAATAATGCTCGAAAGCCTTTTTTCCTGGCTGACAAATTTGATTGGTTCAACTCCAATTATTGCATTTTTTGGTGCTTTTTTATGGGGGATGCTCAGTATATTACTGAGTCCCTGTCATTTAAGCAGTATTCCTTTAATTATTGGCTTTATCAGTAATCAGGGGAAGATATCAATAAAAAAAGCATTTATAATTTCATTGTCATTTTCAACCGGTATTCTTATAACCATTGGATTGATTGGTGTTATCACATCATTGATGGGAAGGATGCTTGGAGATATTGGTAATTGGGGAAATTATTTTGTCGCAGTTGTATTTTTTCTTGTTGGAATATACTTATTGGATATATTCAAATTTTCATTTCCCGGGTTGAGCAATGTTAAAATGAAGAAAAAGGGTGTATTTGCTGCATTTATACTTGGCTTAATTTTTGGAATTGCTCTTGGCCCCTGTACTTTTGCATATATGGCACCAATTATTGCAGTTGCATTCTCGACATCTTCAACAAATATTATATTTGGTAGCTTATTGCTTCTTTTTTATGGAATTGGGCATTGTCTGATCATTGTACTTGCTGGTACTTTTACTGAAATGATTCAAAGGTATTTGAATTGGAATGAAAAATCAAAAGGAGCACTTATTCTTAAAAAAATATGCGGGATATTAATTATTATTGGTGGGATTTATATGTTAACACTCTGAATGTGATGTTTTTTTAAGATTTTAAAATTGTATGATATATAATAATTAATAAAGGAGAAATTAATGAAATTAATAATGGTTGTTATTTTAGTGTTGGGAATATGTCTCATTGGATATTCAAGTGATAATAAAATAGAAAAATATGTAACTGGTTTTGATTATATTGCTAGAAAAGAGATGAAAATGAGCAGCAAGGCCCTCATTATGTTATTGAAAACTGAAAAGGCTCAGTTGATAGATATTAGGTTTTCTGAAGAATATTTGACATGGAAAGTTTCTCCATCAATAAATATACCTTTAAATGAACTTCCAAAAAGACTTTCAGAGATAGATCAAGATAAAATTGTTGTCACAGCATGTCCACACAAAGATCGTGCTATCATAGCAATGGTTTATCTCAGGTCAAAGGGTATAAATGCAAAATATCTCACTGACGGCCTATTGGGTCTTGCAGAAAACCTGCGGGGTGATAGTGCTAGAGAGTTCATTAATGGTTTGAAAAAATCATCTAATTGACCCTATAAAAAAACATATTATCTGATGAAAGATATATAAAATGGGTGTATATGCATCTATATTTTAAGATATAATTTAAGCAATTAAAGGAGGTTTAAATGAAACGAAGTATGTTGGTTATGATCGTTATAATTTCATGTTTATTCTTTATAAACATTAAAATTTTGTCAGCGAAAAATGTGAAAAATGTTAATCCTAAAGAGGCTTTTGAGATAATAAAGAAAAACAGTAATAACAAAGATTTTGTTATTATTGACTTTAGACCAAAGGAAAAATTTAAAAAGGGATTTATAAAAAATGCAATTTATTATGATATCGATTTGTCTGGCTCTGAACGTTGGTTAGAAAAACTGGATCGGGAAAAAACATATTTAATATATTGTACAAAGGGACGCAGAAGTGCATTGGCCTTAAAAAAAATGAAAAAAATGGGGTTTATGAATATATTTCATCTCAATAAAGGATTAAAACAATGGAAAAAAGCAGGATATAAAATCGAAGTTTTGAAAGAAATCTAATTATAGTAATTAACTCATACCTAAATTGAGCGATTCTTTCGGTGAATAGGCTAAAGCTTGTTGCACCATAAGGCTTTACAAAAATCCTCGACATACCTATTAGTATGCCTGCGGTTTTTGCAAAACCTTCTGACATCAACATCCTTAACCTCTTCATCCAAAACAATCGCTATATTATTATATTTAAAAATTTCTGAGTTTAAAAGGAATATGGTTATCTACTTAAAGTATATTATATTATATTATGACTAAAGATGTATAAATATTTAGTTTAAAAGGAGATTTAAAATGATCGAATTCAAAGATTATTTAGAATTAGGAATCAAATTTCACGGACATAAGTGCCCTGCAATGCCGTTGGGGCTTAGAGCTGCCAGCATTGCAATGAATATGTTAGGTGTTGAACGGTCACAGGATAAGGAATTATCAGTAATATCTGAAACGGGTAAAGGACATGCGGCCGGTTGCTTTTTAGATGGCATAATGACTGTTACAGGTTGTACATACGGGAAATCCAATATTCAAAAACTTTATTATAATAAGATGGCTTTTACGCTTATTGACAATAAAACCGGTAGAAGTATCAGAGTCTCTCTCAAACCTGAGTTTTTTGCAAAAACGCTAAATTCGCCTTTTGTTCAAGAAAGAAAAGCAGGTGTCTTACCTCAGGATATTTCCTCGGATATAGCAGACCCGCTTATAGAAAAAGTTCTGACATTACCAGGGGAATCTTTTCTCGAAGTAGGAGAAATAAAAGAAATTGAAGTTCCTAAAAAGAGTGGTGTCTTTGATGCAAAACCATGTGCAGATTGTGGTGAGTTAACTTTTATTGATAAATTGATTGAGTCTGATAAAGGTTTTATCTGTATGACTTGTCAAAAAAAATAAAACAATCATACAATAAATCAGTAAAGGAGCGTTTAAAATGCTAACATATATTATCCCATTTGCTTTTATGATTATATCTTTTGTTTTTTCAATGCTTGGAATGGGAGGGTCTCAATTATACATTCCAATTCTATTCTGGGTAGGACTTGATTTTAAAACTGAGGCGATTCCTTTAGGGATGCTTTTAAATGTAGTAAACAGCTCCTCTGCAATGGTGGTTTATACAATAAAAAAAATGGTTGTCTGGAGTATTGCACTTCCCTTTGCAATTACCATGATGATTTTTGCACCTATCGGTGTATGGCTGAATGTTCAGTTACCTGTAAAACCACTTATTGTATTTTTTGCTCTCTTTACGCTGACTGCTGGAGTATTAATGCTTTCGGGTTGGAAACCAAAAACTGGTGCTCTTAGTAAAAGAGGTAAATTTATTTTAGGTCTGACAGCAGGTTCCGTTTTGGGAGTTATTGCAGGGCTTATTGGAAGAGGTGGGGGATCATTTGTCGTTCCCCTTCTCTTTATATCTGGCCTTAATCCTAAACGAGCGGCTGCAACATCTTCTTTTATTGTAACAATAGCAGGAATGTCTAGTTTTATTTCACATCTTTACACAATATCAACGCCTGATTGGTTTTTGTGGAGTTTTTCTGCACTGGCCGTTTTAATAGGAAGTCAACTGGGATCCCGGCTTATGGCAGGTAAATTGAATCCAAAAGGTGTCAAGCTTATTTTTGGAACAATATTAATTGGTGTAGCAATTTTACTTATTACCAAAGATGTTTTATTGAGATAAAATATCTTTTGTGTTTTAATATAATGAATAGGAGAAGAAAATTGAAAAGTATGAATAATGGAATAAGTTTTTTTGAGAGGTATTTGTCAGTTTGGGTTTTGATGTGTATGGTAATAGGTGTCTTAATTGGAAAATTTGCAAATTACATACCTGAATATTTAAGTAAATTCGAATATGCAAATGTTTCAATCCCAATTGCAATTTTAATATGGTTGATGATCTATCCAATGATGTTGAAAGTAGATTTTATCAGTGTAAAAAATGTCGGAAAAAATCCAAAAGGTTTAATAATAACATGGGTAACAAATTGGTTGATAAAACCATTTACAATGTATGGTATTGCTTACTTATTTTTCTTCATTATTTTTAAAAATTTGATTTCTCCAGAATTAGCTAAAGATTATCTTGTAGGTGCTATTCTTCTTGGTGCAGCTCCATGTACCGCGATGGTTTTTGTTTGGAGTCATCTTACAAGAGGAAATCCTGCTTATACAGTTGTTCAGGTTGCAACAAACGATCTTATTATATTGGTTGCATTTGTTCCAATTGTATCATTCCTACTTGGAATAAGTGGAATCACGATTCCATGGGAAACACTATTGCTGTCAGTAATACTTTTTGTTGTAATTCCACTGGGATCAGGTGTTATCACGAGATTATTTGTTATAAAAAGAAAAGGGATTGAATACTTTAATAATACTTTTATTAAGAGATTCAACAATATAACAATTGGAGGTTTACTCTTAACATTAATAATCATTTTTGCATATCAAGGTAATGCTATACTTAACAATTTTTTACACATTTTATTAATAGCTATTCCATTAACAATCCAGACTATTCTAATCTTTTTTATTGCATATATGTCATGCAAAAAACTCAAAATAGCACATTGTATTGCAGCACCATCGGCCTTGATAGGAGCATCTAACTTTTTTGAATTGTCAGTAGCTGTTGCAATTGCACTATTTGGAGCAACATCTCCTGTAGCTTTAGCCACTATAGTTGGTGTTTTAGTTGAAGTTCCTGTGATGTTGACTTTAGTAAAGATTGCAAATAAAACAAAACATTGGTTTCCCATAGAAATAGAGACTAAAAATGAAAACTAAAAATAAAATATTATTTGTATGTATTCATAATTCAGCTAGGAGCCAGATGGCTGAAGCTTATTTAAAAGAAATGGCAAGTGAATCATTTGATACTTATAGTGCAGGCATTGAACCTGGAAGTTTAAATCAAATAGTTGTTGATGTAATGAAGACGGATGGGATTGATATATCTGCAAATAAAGTAAATTCAGTTAATGAATTTTTAGATCAGAAAATCAAATTTGATTATGTAGTTACTGTCTGTGACGAGACATCTGCTGAAAAATGTCCCTACTTCCCTGGGAATGGTAAAAGACTCCACTGGGGATTTGAAGATCCATCCTCAATTAATGGAAGTATAGAAGATAGAATTAACCAAACAATTCAAATAAGAGATCAGATAAAAAGAAGAGTAAAAGAGTTTTTATTAAATATCGTTATATCGAAAGATAACGATATGTAAATATGAGGGGTAATAATGAAGGAAATTAGCAACAATATCTGCTATTGGTCTTATATATAATATCAAAAGGCAGAAAAATGATGTGTTTTAATTTATAACCTCATGAAATAAAAAAAAACATAATGGAACTTTTTCTGTTTATCTTTACTTGACAAAAAAATATTATTCTGACAAAATGGAGTTGGCAATACCAAATATGCAGGAAATTAGGAGTTTGAGTTTCCAAAAAGGAGGAAAAATGCATCATATAAAGAGGCAATTTAAAATTCCGGGAAGTCATTTTTTCCTTTTAGGGCCAAGGGGGACTGGAAAATCTACTTTGCTTCAACAAAATTTTACAAATTATTTGTATATTGATCTATTAAAGCCAGACATATTAAGAAATTATTTAAGTCATCCTGAAAGATTGGAAGAAGTGGTTTTAGCAAACCCAAACAAGAAGATTATTATAATTGATGAAATACAGAAAATACCTGAACTGCTTTCAGTTGTCCATAGTTTGATTGAAGATAATCTTGATAAGCAATTTATTTTAACTGGATCAAGTGCAAGGAAATTAAGAAAACAGGGAGTTAACCTACTTGGTGGACGTGCTTATAAAAAAACTATGTTTCCTTTTAGTGCAATTGAATTAGGAGATAAATTTGTTTTATCTGATGCATTGAAATATGGTCTTATTCCAGTTGTCTTTAGTTCAGATAATAAGAATGATGCTTTAGATGCTTATGTAGATCTTTATGTACGTGAAGAAGTTATGATGGAAGGATTAACAAGAAACATTAGTAACTTTTCAAGATTTCTTGAGGCTGTAAGCTTTTCTCATGGTTCAATTCTAAATGTGACAAATATTGCACGTGATTGTCATATTGAGCGGAAGACAATAGAATCATATATTGATATTTTAGAAGATTTAATGATAGCTTATAAATTAAATGTTTTTACGAAAAGGGCAAAAAGACAAATTACTGCTCATCCAAAATTCTATTTATTTGATAGTGGATTATTTAGAAAACTAAGACCCAAAGGTCCACTTGATATACCTGAAGAAATTGATGGTGCAGCACTAGAAGGACTTGTTTTTCAAAACCTAAAAGTTTTTGCAGAATATAATGATAAATCAATTGACTTGTTTTTCTGGAGAACAAAAAGTGGAAGTGAGGTAGATTTTATAGTTTATGGAGAGAATATTTTTTTTGCAATTGAAGTGAAAAATTCTGCAAAAATTAGGCCAGCTGATTTAAGATCATTAAAAGCATTTAGTAAAGATTATGCTAAAAGTAAATCAATTTTGATTTATAGAGGTAAAGAAAAATTATTAAGAGATAATATTTTAATTATTCCAGCTAATGAATTTTTGTTAGATTTAGACAATATTATAAAATCATAAATAAACAAATAGTTAAATATTAATCTGTGATTAATTCAACATTAAAACAACCGTTATGCCTGCAAAAAGACAATAATATGCGAAATAATGGAATTTTTTTTTAAGTATTATTTTTTTCAGAATTATTAATGCTATTAATCCAAATAAAGCTGAGAATACCAGACCTGTTAACATATATAGTATCTCTCCATTAAATTGAATGTCTTTTAATTTCAGCAGCAAAGCTCCAAATATTGCAGGTATTGAAAGTATAAAAGAGAAACGAAAAGAGAATTCATATCCCATTAATAATATTAAAGCTATTGAAATTGTCAAGCCTGAACGTGATAAACCCGGGATAATAGCCAATCCTTGAAATGTTCCTATTATCAGAGCAGTTAGATATGGGTTTGTCTTTTGTAACCTTATATATTTTGATGATAAGAGTATAATGCCTGTGGCAATAAGGGCAAAGCCTGCAAGTTGAGGCCTATGAAAAAGTTTTTCTAATTGGTCTTTAAAAAAGAAACCAATTATGGCAGTTGGAATTGAAGCGGTAATAATAAGTTTAATAAAATGAAGATTTTCTTTTTTATAGAAATGAATAGTCAATTCTTTAAGGTCTTTGAAGAAGAAAATCACAACAGATAAAAGTGTTCCTATGTGGAGAAATATATCAAATAAGAGTTGGTCGCTTAAAAGTTTGTCCATACCAAGTATATTTTGAAAAATCACCAGATGACCAGATGAGCTAATAGGAAAAAACTCACTTAT
>JAOZTV010000004.1:0-15697 GCA_029939015.1 Candidatus Aminicenantota bacterium | reverse complement strand
TATTTTGAAAAATCACCAGATGACCAGATGAGCTAATAGGAAAAAACTCACTTATCCCCTGTACAAGTGACAGAAAAATTATTTTTAATAAAAAGAGTAAGTCCATTTTCTTTAAGGCAGAGAGGCAAGTAGGCAAGTAGGCAAGTAGTAGGGCTTAAAAGATATCTGTTTATTTAATGAGAGCTTTTCTAATGATTTTTGTATTGTTTTACTCATTGCCTCTCTGCCTCCTTGCCTCTCTGCCTTTATTCACCTTTTCTTGCACTTTCTCAAGCACTGGATAAAAGATGTCTTTAATCTCTTCAAGATGTTCTTTCGTATCCGCTTCAAACCTTATGACCATTGCTGGTTGAGTATTTGATGCTCTTATCAAAGCCCATCCATTTTCAAACTTTACTCTTGCTCCATCAATTTCTATTACTTCATAATCTTTCTTGAAAAATTCTCTTACTCCGTCAACAATTTTAAATTTTGCTTCTTCTGTTGAGTCAACCCTTATTTCGGGTGTATTAACAACCGGCGGTAGAGATTTAATCATATCAGTTAATGTTAAGTCTGAATTTGAAAGTATTTCAATGAGTCTTGCTCCTGTATAAACAGCATCATCAAAACCAAACCATCTGTCGTTAAAGAACATGTGTCCACTTACCTCTCCGGCAAGAACTGCTCCTGTTTCAATTATCTTTTTCTTTATCAATGAATGTCCTGTCTTCCACATTATTGGTTTTCCACCCATTTTTTTTATTTCTTCATACATAACTTCTGATGCCTTAACCTCTGAAATAAATGTACTTCCAGGCATGGATTTTAATATTTCTTTTGCAAAAATTATCATCATCATATCGCCCCAGAGGATATTACCTTTTTTGTCAACTACTCCAATTCTATCAGCATCTCCATCAAATCCTATTCCAATATCAGCATCATTTTCTTTAACTGTCCTTATAAGATCCTGTAGATTTTTTACTTTTGTAGGGTCTGGATGATGGTTAGGGAAACTTCCATCAACTTCTGTAAATATATCAATAACTTCAGCTCCAAGCTCTTTATAAAGGGGAAGGGCTGTTATGCCACCTGTTCCATTTCCGCTATCAATGACAACCTTTATTTTTTTGTCTATTTTCAAGTCATTATTTATATAGTCAATATAGTCATTGATGATTTCTTTTTTTGTAATAGAACCATTTACTTCATCTTTATCTGCAAATTTACCACTTACACCTATCTCATATATTTCCTGTACCTGAACTCCGGAAGTTGCTTGTTTTCCAATTAATGCTTTAAAACCATTATATTCCCCTGGATTATGAGATGCTGTTACAATAAGGCCACCATCCATATCAAATTTAAAAACTGCATAATACATTAATGGAGTTGGAACTAATCCAATATCAATTATTTTTAAACCAAAGGAGGCAAGAGTATCTGCTGTAAGTTTTTTTATCCATTCTGAACTTTCTCTTCCGTCCATTCCAAGTGCTATTGTTTTTTTGTTTTCTCTTTTAAATACCGTTGCATAGGCTGATGCAATTGCGATTACTTCCTCTTTTTGTAATTGAGTTTCTACTATTCCACGGATATCGTATTCTCTAAAAATTGATTTATCTAACATGAAATTTCTCCTTTGGGTGTTATTGAAATTGATAGTTTAAACTTTAAACATTATTTCTCTTTGTCTCTTCATTATATATTTCATTATTATTCTAATATTTTTTTTGTATTGTAATTTGTCAGGTTTGTTTTCAGCAAAGTCGATGCCAAAAATTATTTTTTTACCTTCATATAATTCTCTTTTGCTTTCAATCCTGCCTTCCATTTGAATAATTTCTTCATCCATATTAATTTTCATATTAATATAAATGCCTTTTTCAAATTTTAACTTTTCTTTTAATTCCTTGTTTTCTGTTAATGCAATACCACTTCTTGAAATATCATCACATATACAGGTGTTTATTATTTCTTTCTTATTTTCGTCGTCTTCTCTTATATAGGTCGTTACAACTTTTAATGGAGTTGTTGGTACTCTGAAATCACGTCTTCTCTGTAAGTCCAAACCTTCGTCGGGTTTTGATATTATTAGAGCTGGTACAATTTGTTTACTGGCAAGTTGAAATTCAGAAAATCCAATGACCTTTGAAAAGAACCCCAATCGCAGGTTTTGTGAAATAAAAAAAACCTCAATTATATCGTTCATTCTCAAAGTACCATCTTCTTCAGATGAAGGTAAATCTATCATAATTGTACTGTTTTCATCGTCAAATTTAAAAAATCTTGAAGAAAAATGAAATAGTTCTTCTTTATCAGCCGTTCTATTAATAGAAATATTATTTCCACCTTCTATAGCTTCAAATAATATCTTAAAAAAAAAGTCTTTATCCATTAGTAAAAAATACATCAAATCGCATTATTAGTCAATACCTAAATTTCTAATCAAAACCTAGTACTGCTAGGCTTAAGTCCGTACCCACTCCCATAGTGTGTACGTATTTATGCCTAACAGCACTTGTCATTTGCTGTTGTTGGTTCAGTTTTTCGTTAAAAATTAACTTCTTTTTTGTTTGATTTTCGCTTGTTGTGTATTAAACGATATGCTAAACTTATATTTTCAAATATAGGTAAGCTATATTGTAAAATATGGATTAGCTAAATTAATTAATCTTGGGGTGGGTATATGAAAAAAAATCTTTCGAGAAGAAGTTTTATTAAAATTACTGGAGCAGGGACTGCCGGTGTTATTGCTGCAGGTAGTATTTCTAAATTATCTGGTACTAAAAAGGTAGTTAAGGGAAAATCTGGTAGCAAGGTGGAAATTACTCCTACTTATTGTGAAATGTGTACTTTTAAATGTGCAGGTTGGGTTTATAAGAAGGATGGGAAGCCATGGAAAATCAAAGGGAATGATACAGATCATCATTCAAATGGTAGGATGTGTACAAAAGGTAGTGCCGGTATGGGTACATATACTGACCCTGATAGACTTAAGAAACCTCTTATTAGAACAGAAGAACGCGGGAAACAGGTTTTTAAGGAAGTAAGTTGGGATGAGGCATTTACTTATATTGCTGAAAAAATGCAAAACTTGAAAAAATCTTATGGTCCTGAATGTATGGCATTATTATCACATGGTGCAGGTGGTTCATTTTTCAAACAATTTATAAAAGGCTTTGGCTCAAAGAATATTGCAGCTCCGTCTTATGGGAATTGCAGGGGACCTCGTGAAGAAGCCTATATGCTTACATACGGAGAGGCTATTGGATCACCGGAAAGAACAGATATGTCAAATAGTAAGTGTATTGTCTTATTGGGTTCACATATTGGTGAAAATTCACATAGCTCACAGGTTAGAGATTTTTCTACAGCAATTGCTAATGGTGCTGAAGTAATTACAGTTGACCCAAGGTTTTCTACTGCAGCAAGTAAGTCAAAATTTTGGTTACCTATTAAACCTGGTACTGATATGGCTCTTTTACTTGCATGGATAAATGTAATTATTGGTGAAGAAATATATGATAAGAAATTTATTAAAGATAATACAGTAGGCTTTGAACAATTAAAAGAGCATGTTAAAAAATATACACCTGAATGGGCTTATACAGAGACAACTATTAAGCCTGAAATTATAAGGGAAACAGCAAGATTAATGGCAAAGAATGGTTCTAAAACCTTATTGCATCCCGGTAGATTTACTGTCTGGTATGGTGATGATACCCAGAGAGTAAGAGCCGGAGCAATCATTAATGCTCTGCTTGGAAACTGGGGACAGAAGGGCGCATTTTTTAATCCGCAAAAGGCTAAGGTTGCAAAATATCCTCATGCAGAATACCCAAAACAAAATAAAGAAATGCCTATTAAGTATGAGCTTGCAAACCTTGCTCTTGCTTCTGGTATTTGTGATGCAACTATTCCTTCGATTAAAGATGGTTGTAGTTTTAAGGGTTGGATAGTTTATGGTACAAATTTAATTAAAACTTTCCCAGATAGGAAAAATACTTTAAAGGCAATTCAGAATTTGGATTTACTGGTAGTTGTTGATATATTGCCAACTGAGATTACAGGTTGGGCAGATGTTGTTTTACCTGAATGTTCATATCTTGAAAGATACGATGAGTTGAGAGTGTCTAAAGGAAAAAAAGCTCAAATTGCTTTAAGAATGCCTGCATTTGAGCCTCTCTATGACAGTAAACCTGCATGGTGGATGGCTAAGGGACTTGCTAAAAAAATGGGTCTTGAAAAATATATGCCATGGAAGAATATTGAAGAATATCTTGATTATAGATTAAAGAAGTCGGGCACCTCTCTTGAAGAAATGAAAAAGGCTGGAGTTAAAACTGTTAAAACCGATGAACCAATCTTTTATTCAAAGGGTGAGCAGATTGAATTTGATACAGAGAGTGGTAAAGTAGAGCTGTTTTCCTCAGTTTTAGAAGAAGCAGGATTTGATCCAATACCAAAATATAAGAGACATGAACAGCCCGAAGAAGGCTCTTTCAGATTAATTACAGGTAGATCGCCAATGCATTCTTTCTCAAGATCAGTAAATAATCCAATACTTACACAACTTATGCCTGAAAACGAAGTCTGGGTCAATAGCGTTGTTGCTAAAGAATGGGATATAAAACACGGTCAATATATAAAATTAAAAAATCAGGATAATATTGTAAGTACAAAGGTCAGAGTTAAAGTTACTGAAAGAATTCGTCATGACGCTGTTTATATGGTACATGGTTTTGGTACCGAACAGAAAAAAATGAGGAGAGCTTATATGAAAGGTGCCAGTGATTCTCTTCTTTCAACAAAGGTACTCTACGATGATATTATGGGTGGTACCGGGTTTAGAGGTAATTTTGTTACCTTCGTAATTTAGGAGATAAATATGAAAAAATATGGAATGGTAATAGATACGATAAAATGTGTAGGCTGTAGTGCCTGCGTTGTCGCTTGTAAAACTGAAAATGAAGTTCCTGAGGGATTGCATAGGGATTGGGTTGTTGAAGAAGTATCCGGGAAATTTCCAAATTTATTTATGGAAATAAGGACTGAACGATGTAATCATTGTTCTGATGCTCCTTGTGTTTCCGCCTGTCCAACTGGAGCGAGTCATCAAAAAGAGGGTAGCAATATTGTAAAGGTTACTCCTAATAAATGTACCGGTTGTAAGGCTTGTGTTGCATCCTGTCCCTATAATGCAAGATTTATTATGCCGGAAGGTTATGCAAGTAAGTGTACTTTCTGTGATCATAGAATAGATGAGGGTAAGGGGCCAGCTTGTGCTTCTGTTTGCCCAACTGAAGCAATTACATTTGGTGATTTGAATAATCCTCTCAGTAAGGTATCAAGATTATTAAGGGCAAGAAAACATAAGGCTTTAATTCCTGAAGCTGGAACAAATCCAAATATATTTTATCTTACTTAAGGAGAAATAATTATGAATGAAATAGCGGTTATAACAAATAAAGTCAATCCTTCTCTACATATATGGGGTTGGGAAGTTCCTGTTTACCTCTTTCTTGGTGGACTAACAGCAGGAATATTAATTATAGTAAGTCTTATGTTTTTGGGTAAAAAAGAGAAAGAATACTCTTTCGCATCATATAAGATGGCTCTTTATGCACCAATAATTATGACAATTGGTATGGGAGCACTTTTTCTTGATTTAAAACATAAACTTTTTGTATGGAGATTTTATACAACCTTTAATCTGGCATCTCCAATGTCATGGGGTTCCTGGGTATTATTAATAATTTATCCATTTAGCGTGCTTTTAATATTTGCTACAATTAGAAAGGGTTATCCTAAATATAATGAATGGATTGAGCAATTACTATCTAAGATAAATTTTGTATTAAAAATATATAAGTGGCTTCTTGAGTTTTCTGAAAGGAATGTAAGGACAATTGCTGCAATAACAATGCCATTTGCAATTTTACTTGGTATTTATACAGGTGTACTTCTAAGTGCATTTAGTGCAAGACCTTTCTGGAATTCTCCTCTAATGGGACCTATTTTTCTAGTATCAGGATTATCAACGGCAGCAGCAATGGTTATCTTGCTTGCAAAAGATCATAAGGAAAAAGAATTTTTTACAAAAATAGACCTTGGTCTAATTTTTACTGAAATAACATTCTTAGTTTTATTTATTATTGGTTTGACAACATCATCAATCCAATATCAAAAGGCTGCGGACTTGATACTTGGCGGAAAGCTTACCCCTGTATTTTGGGTATTTGTATTTGGTTTTGCACTAATAATTCCAGCTTTCTTAGAAATATTAGAGCTAAAAGGAAAGAAAATTCCAAGTGCCTATGCTGCATTATTGGTCTTAATTGGTGGATTAATACTTAGGTTTATAATTGTGGATGCCGGTCAGACAAGTGGCTGGTTACCTTATTAAAGGAGAAAAAAATGAAAAAAAATATATATTCAAATCCATACCTTGCAGGTGTGGGGCTTGGTATTGTTATGCTTCTGGCATTTACAATAATCGGTACAGGGCTTGGAGCTTCAGGGGCGATGATGAGAACAGTTGTAGCTGTTGAAAAAGTTGTTTCACAAGAACATGTTGATAATAATTTTTACCTTGCCAAATACGGTGGTGGTGATAAAAACCCTCTTGATTTCTGGTTGATTTTTGCTATCTTAGGAACTTTTGCAGGAGGATTAATTTCTGGCGCTTTATCGGGACGGCTTAAAAAAGAGACAAATAAGGGTCCAAGAATTTCAATTAAAAAAAGGTGGGTTTTTGCTTTTATTGGAGGGGCTTTATTTGGTATAGGAACAAAACTTGCAAGAGGATGTACAAGTAGTGTTGCTCTATGTGGTGGTGCTACTTTGGATCTTGGAAGTTGGATTATCATGCTATGTATCTTTGCAGGTGCCTATATGACTGCATATTTTGTAAGAAAATTATGGATTTAAAAGGAGGGCGATAATATGTTTGCACCAATATCAATAATGACGGATATGTCAAAAGAAATGGTTTTATTAATATATTTTTTCATAGGAATAGGTTTTGGCTTTTTTCTTGAAAGAGGCGGTTTAGGTAATTCAAAGGTTATGGCTCTACAATTTTATTTTAGAAATATGACAGTTTTTAAGGTAATGTTTACTGCAATAATTACAGGAATGACAGGTTTAATTCTTTTGAATGCAGTAGGATGGCTTGACTTGGGAAGTATTTATATGAATAAAAGCTTCTTATGGCCGGGAATAGTAGGTGGATTAGTAATGGGGGTAGGATTTGCAGTAGGTGGATACTGTCCTGGAACAAGTATTGTTGGCTTATCGACACTTAAAATGGATGCTTTGTTTTATATTTTAGGTTCGTTATTTGGAATGTTTATATTTGGAGAAACAGTTCCATATTTTGAAAAGTTTTTTAAAAGTGGATTAATGGCAGATAACGGGACAATAACAATTCAGAAATATTTTGGAATGAGTTCTGGTCTTGTTGCTTTTATAGTAATAATAATTGCTTTATTAGGCTTTTGGGGTTCTGAAAAAGTTGAAAAATATTTTAGAGATAAGGAGACAAAAAATGAAATCGTTTAATAAAATAGGACTTATAATAGGAGTTTTATTTGCAATATTGCTTCTATTAGTATCTGCAAAGGACAATACTACTTATAATATAGATGACAAACTTATATCAGAGGATATACAGAAGTCAGAGATAGTCAATCCTGCTGAAATTAACGAATGGATAACAGAGAAAAATCAAATATATGCACTGATTGATATTAGAACTGAAAAAGAATTTGATAAAGGCAGTATCCCAACAGCTGAAAATATTCCTGCAAAAGAAATGTTGAAAAAAGATGTTGTCTCAGACTTACCTAAAGACAGGGCAGTTATTATTTATTCAAATAAATTAAAGAATAATGATGTCAAAAATACATTAACGATATTAAAGGGAGCAGGAATTAAAGCTTATGTTCTTGAAGGTGGCTATGACTATTGGAAGAAATATCCTGTACTACCAAATGAAACAGTATCAGACTTTGAAATATTGGAATATAATAAGAATCTTGCAATTGCTAATTCTTTAAAAGGTATTGTGTCATCAGATATGGCAGGGACAATGGCACCTGTCAAGAAAAAAAAATCAACGAAGAAGAAAAAGAAAAAGAAGAAAAAAAACAAACTTGAAGGTTGTTAATAAATAGACTTATCTATTAGATTAAATATGATTTTAGATAAAAATATATCATCTGAACCGGTTTATACAATTGGTGTTGCATCTAATAAGCTTGGAATATCTGTACATTCTCTCAGGCAGTATGAGAATGAGGGATTAATTTTGACCCATAAAACTGATACGGGGCGAAGATTATTCTCTGATGTAGAATTGCAAAAAATCAAATGTATTAAAAAGATGATAAAGGAAGATGGCTTGAATTTTAATGGAATTAAAAGAATGCTCGCTTTAATTCCTTGCTGGAAATTAAGGGGCTGTAATAATGAGAAAAAAAAAGCTTGCAAACCCCTTAAAATTAAAACAGTCCCCTGTTGGGCATCAGAAGAAAAATGTGCAGATCCACTGCCATCATGTAGAGATTGCCCAGTATATAAAAGTATTACCCATTGTGACGATTTAATTCAACTTATTTACGATTAGCAATTCATAATATAATTATTCATTAATAAAACAAACAATAACAAAACAAATAATAGATTTTTTTATTATTTATGCTATTATTGCACTATGTTAATTACTAGTTTTTTTTACTTAAAACTTTTGGTTCTAACTATGCCAGATTAGGGAGTATATATTATGTCTAAAAAATTACTTAGTCTATTCATAATTATTATTTTTATATTTATTATAATATTTTTTTTTATGAATGAAAAAGACCCTCCCCCAAAAAAAACTTCAGTTAAAAAATTAAAAACTTTAGGATATCTGAGTTGGGTTCCAGCAGATGACAATATTCAAAAAACAGGGGTAGTTAAATATAATAGGCGATTGACTTATAAAGGAGTAAATATATATAGTTCTAGAAATAAGCATGAGGCTAATTTAATAAATATGTCAGGAAAGATACTGCATTCATGGTCAAAAGGAATTAATGAAAAAGATAGTTGGCATCATATTGAAGTTTGTAGCAATGGTGATTTACTCGTTATTATAAAAGATAATATGATGTTTAGACTAGATTGGGATTCCAATGTTTTATGGGTCAATAAAAATCGTTTTCATCATGATATAAAGGTTTCTGATAATGGTGATATTTATAGTATTATTCGCAGGGTAAGGTGGACGAAATCAAATTTTCCAGTTGTTATTTTAGATGACTATATAATTATTTTATCTTCTGAGGGAAAGATAAAGAAAGAAATATCTTTATACGATATATTAAAGAATGAAATTCCAGTTAAGAAATTTTCAAGGCTGTATAAAAGGTTATTGAATAAAAAAATCACAAGAAACAGCAAAATCGTAATTGAATCAAATACTTTAGCAGATGTTTTTCATACCAATTCTTTAGAAATAATTAAAAGAGATGTAAAGGGACTGTTTAAAAAAGGAAATATATTAATATCTGTACGTGAATTGAATCTAATTGCTGTATTGGATATTGAATTAAAAAAAATTGTATGGAAGTGGGGACAGGGGATTATTTATAAACAACATCATCCAACTTTATTAGATAATGGAAATATTTTGATTTTTGATAATGGGAATGAGAAAAGAGGTTATTCAAGGGTGATTGAAGTTAATCCCTTAAAAAATAGAATTGTCTGGGAATATAAGGGTGATTCAAAGAATATTCTTTATTCTGGTACTAGAGGAGCATCTCAACAATTACCCAATGGTAACGTTTTGATTACAGAAAGTAACAAAGGACATGCTTTTGAAATAAATAAAAAGGGTAAAGTTGTCTGGGATTTCTATAATCCACATATAAATATAGTTGAAAAAGAAAGAGCATCTTTTTACAGAATGATAAAATTATACGATTTAGAAAAGTACCCATTTTTGAAAAATTTATAAATATTAAATCAGTTATTTTTTGTTTTAAAAATAGTTCGGAGCTTTTGAAATAAATACAATTCACCTGATGTAAAACGTCTAAATAAATGCTTCCAAAGGATTTTACGTAATATTTTGCCCTGATTTTGTGTAAGAACACGTTCCTGTTTTGAAAAAAATGATTTAAAATACCCGAATGAAAAATATATTGAGCCAATTATTATTGGAGGTTTAAGCAAGTCATGTGCAATTCGAAAAATAAGATATAAAAAACTATATCTTAAATTATATGCTCCACTCCCGTGTTTTATTCGTCCCTTTTTTAATGAGTACTTCCCACCAATTTTCCGATGCATTAAATATTCCAGTTCATCTAGTCTTGTTGTTTCCCAATTTTTATCTATTGCTTTAATATTGTCAGCTGTATCCCAGCCTAATCCATAAGGGAGGGAACCAATATCTTCAAGACATTTTTTATTATAAAACTTAAATTGACCCTTTGAATGAAATCTTGGACTTTTATCATAAATTTTATGGTGACCTTCATAATAATAGGGTGTACCAGAAGCTATACCATATTCTTTGACTTCAAGAATTTTAACCATATTTGCAAAAAATTCATTATCAAAGCTAATGTCAGCATCAAGTTTTATAATATAATCATAATCTATACCTGATTTTTCAATATAGTCTTTCCCTTTATAAAAAACAGACACTACATGTCCCCCGAGAATATACTCTTTTTGACCCTCTAATTTAATATAATCAATGATTTTAGATTTTTGTATGTAAGTATTGATAATTTCAGGAGTTTTATCAGTTGAACCATCATCAACAAATACACATAAAACAGGTTGAAAAGTTTGCATCAGCAATGACTTAATTACATTTTCTAAATTTTCTTCTTCATTTTTAGTTGGAACTATAGCAACAAGCTTCATCTATTCTCCATTTACTGGTTCTATATTCTATTTTATGAAACATCTTTTGTATGCTTCTAATAAATTAATAACTGAATCATTCCAATATAATTTATTATCTTCAAGTCTTTTTATTCCTAATAAGCCTAATTTTTTTCTTAAACTTTCATTGTCTAAAAGTAAATTTATTTTTCTTGCAAAATCAAATTCATTATTATTTTGTGCATATATAGCACTATTGTTTGCCGTATATTTGTTTTCTAATAAGTCAAATGAAACAATTGGTTTAGCTAATGCCATATAGTCCATTGTTTTGCATAGTGTACATAAATTAGAATACGATGTTTTTGGATCAGGACAAATACAAATATCAGTGTATATTAATCTATTCATTGCATCTTGATATGGTAATCTACCTGTAAATTCTACTATAGTATCTAGACCAAGTTCTTTTGAATATTTTTTCATTTTTTTTAATTCTGTTCCATTTCCAATAATTATAATTTTAATGTCATCTCTTTGAAATTCAGTCTGCAATATTTTTATTGATTTTAATAAATTGTCAACTCCATCTGTTTCCCCGATAACGCCAATATATCCTAATGTCAAGTTATTGTATTTTTTTAATATTTGCTTTTTCTCAATAGCTTTTATTTGCTCAAAATTTGGTCCATTTCGTACAACAAAAATGTTTTTTTCAAGAATACCACCTCTATTTATTGCAATATTTTTATGAGAATTATTGGTTGATATAACAATATCAGAAATTTTAAAAGTCATTTTCTCCAGGAATATCAGAATTTTATAAAAAATATGAGACTTAGTTTTGTTTTTTTTTGTGAGAAACATTTCTGGAAAAGGATCGTGGTGATCGAATATTATCTTCTTACCAAATAATTTATAAGGCAAAGCTATTAAAAATAAAAAATCAGGAGGGTTGCACATCTGTATTACATCAAAACCTTCTTTTAAAAATACTTTTATAGATAAATAAAACATCATTAATAAAGCCTGAGTATATTCAATGAAAAATGAAAATAAATGCGAACGAGCTTCGTGAGCTCTAAAACGATAAATCGAAATGTTTTTTATTTTTTCATAACTAAGGTTGTCGTAGCTTCTTCCTTTTCTTGATATAATACTGACTTGATAACCTGCATTATCCAATGCAATAGCTTCTCTCCAAACTCGTTGGTCGTGTGGTACAGGTAAATTTTCTACTAAAATTAATGTTTTTTTAGTTTTGTTTGTTTTGCTCATTTAAAGTTAATTTTACCATTAATAAAAGTATAATTGTTACTATATAGTTGAAAAAGCTTGCATTATTTTTTTTTTTATGGTAATAAAATATCAAGAAATATTAAGTGAGGTGATATTTGGCTTTTGAAATAATATGTTGGAATTGTACAGCAGGTTATGATATTATGGATTCTGCATTTTGTAGTCATCCTAAGCCAACAAAAATTTGTCCTTTTTGCCTTTCTTGTTACTGTAATGCAACAGAAGAATATAAATCAAATATTATGAAAAATGCTCCCAAAGAGTTAATGGAAGAAAAGTATAAAAGTGAGGCAAAGTATCAAAAGTTAGGGAAAATATTAATTAATGCAGGGCGTATTAACAAAAAACAATTAGAGGAAGCTATATCAAAACAAGTGTTTATGAAGAAAAAACTTGGCGAAATACTAGTTATGTTAGATTATATATCACAGGATGAACTTAGTTTATATCTCTTGGGACAAAAATGGATTGATACAATAGATCTTAAAAAACAAAAAATAGATTATAACCTGATTGAAAAAATTGGATCAGAATTTTGTATGAAGTATAAGGCAATTCCTTTGGAATTATTTGATATTAAGGGTGAATGGGTTTTAAGAGTTGTTTTGTTTGATCCAAGTTTATTAATTGAGATAAAACAAATCGAAGAATTGAAAAATGTAAGAATAATTCCTTATAAGGCAAATATATCTGATATAGAAAAAATACTGATTAAAATAAAGAAATTTTTTGATGAAGACAAGGTACTTGTTTTATCGTAAAATATTTAGGAGTTTAATAATGAAAAAATTAACAATATTAGTGCTTTTGGTTCTTTTATGTCAGCTTATTATATTTAGTGGCGATACAGATAGTTTAATAAAAAGTAATAAAAAAACGATTCTTGAGACTGCGAAAGTGTGGCAGGAGAATTATAATAATTTTAAACCTGATACTGAATTTATTAAAGTTTTGAATGAAAAAATTGAAAATATGTTGAGAATTGATATCTATCTTGGCATATGGTGTGGTGATTCAGAGAATAATGTACCCAAATTTATGAAAATATTAAATGGCTTGGATAAAACAATTGAAATAAATTATTATCTTTGTGAACGTAAAAAAGATAAGACAATAAAATATTTTGTAGAAGATAAAAATATAATTAAAGTACCAACTTTTGTTTTTTACAGTAAAAATGTAGAAATTGGTAGAATTATTGAAAATCCAAATAAGTCATTATTGGAGGACTTTCTTGAGATTGTATTTTAAAAATATTTGACAAAATTTAAAAGTATAGTATAGTTGTCTTTAGCAACTAATGTTGTTTGCATATAGTTAGAGGAGGATATTTGAATAATTTTATTTATTATATTGGTATAATTAAAAAAGAATGGGATGATTATTTAAAAAATTCATTGTCTAAATACAATATCACTTATGTAGAATTCAATGGTATTGAGGTTTTAGAAACGAAAGAAAGGTTAACTAGTAATATACTTGCTGGAAGAATGAACCTCTCACCATCAAGAGCAAGCAGGGTTATTGAAAATATGGTTAAGAAGAATGTCATAATTAGAGATATTGACTGTATAGATAGAAGAAAATGTAATATTGAATTAACTGAACGTGGTATTGAAATTAAAGAAAAAATAAAACATATTAAACATGAATTTATAGAAATAATTATGCAAAATTTAGATGCAAAAAATATAAAGGATGTAAATCTGGTTTTGAAAACAATAATTCAATCTATTCAGTCTAAGAATTAGGAGAGACAATGAAAAGAAGCAGTTTTTATCTTGATGGCACTAATAAGCAAAAAATATTTGTCAGAAAATGGATGCCGGCTCGTATGGATGACGCTAAAGCTGTTATCCAAATTGCTCATGGTATGGCAGAGCATAGTGAAAGATATGATGACTTTGCTGAAAAACTGGTTTCAGAGGGTTTTGTAGTATTTGCAAATGATCATAAAGGTCATGGGAAAACAGAGGAAGATTCACGGGAAATTGGTTTTTTTGCAGAAAAAAATGGCTGGCAGATTGTTGTTGATGATATTAAAATAATTACTGAGAAAATACGATCTGAATATAAAGATATTCCTGTATTTATTTTAGGGCATAGTATGGGGTCTTTTTTGTTAAGAACTTTAATGATTCAGAATGGGGTAACACTTAATGGTGTTATACTTTCAGGAACTGGTGGTCATCCTGGTTTACTTGGGCGAATAGGAAAATTAATCGTTAAAACTGAAATATTTTTTAGAGGTAAACGGGCTAAAAGTAAATTGATGACAAAATTATCTTTTGGTGCTTTTAATAAATCGTTTAAACCGGTTAATACTGAATATGACTGGTTGACTAGAGACAAAGATATTGTTGTTAAATATATTGATGACCCGCTTTGTGGCAGTGTCTTTTCAACAGGTTTTTTTCTGGATTTGCTTAATGGAGTCTTTTTTGTAAATAACTATGAAAACATAGAAAAAATACCTGAAAATTTACCTGTTTTATTTATATCCGGTGGCAAGGATCCTGTCGGAGAAAATGGTAAAGGTGTAAAAGAGGTATATGAAAAGTTTCTGAAAAGAGGAATGAAGAATGTAAAGATTAACCTCTATAAAGATGCAAGACATGAAATACTAAATGAAATAAATAAAAATGAAGTATATAGAGATGTTGTAAATTGGTTAAAAAATAATATTTAGTTAGATTATTTCTTGACAAATACTACAAAAATATTATAATGAGTTTTATATAATAAGAGGATAAATATTAAATGGGATTACAAGGTTCATTAGATTCAATAAATTTAGCTGACATAATGCAGTTGGTTTCTAATTCAAAGCAGAGTGGTAGGTTTGTACTTTCAAAGGGTATTGATAACAAAGGATATATATATATAAAATCTGGTGAGATTATTCATTCTTCAATAGGGAATTATGCAGGTGAAGATGCAGTGTTTACTCTTATTGCCTGGAGCAAGGGAGAGTTTGTATTTGAAGAAGGTATCTTTGATGTTACCCAATCAATAACTAGGTCTGTAACATCATTATTAATGGAAGCTGCAAGACGAATTGATGAATGGAATGTATTAAGACGTAAAATCGGTTCAATAGAATCTATCCCTGTTTTTAATGATGTCAATAAAGAAGAGAGAAGAAAAATATCTCTGACTACTCTTGAATGGCTTATTATTGCAAAAATTGATGGTCATAAAAGTATAGAAGAAATTTCAAATGAAGCTGGCATCAATATATACGACACTTCAAGGATTTTATTTGGAATGATATCCGCTAAACTTTTAAAACTAAAATTTTAAATATTTTATACTTAATTCAAAGTTAATTCCTGTCTTATTTTTCATATCAACTATAAACTAAAATTGAAAAACAGTATTGCGGTCTTACATTAATGGTAAGCAAGATGGCAAAAATTAATTCTAAAATCATTTTAAATGGAAAAGAAATAGAATTATAAAAATCCAGATTGGTGTGAAAAAAACTTATATAAGATAATGCTCTTTCTGACAAGTTTTTATGAGA
>JAOZTV010000455.1 GCA_029939015.1 Candidatus Aminicenantota bacterium | reverse complement strand
CTGAAAAGCTCATAGAATATTATACCAAATTTTGCTGTATATTTTAAGAGTATTTATTCTTATTATTAAAGTTAATTAATAATTTATGAAATAGAGAAAAACTAACAAAATATATAAATAATTTTAAAGAGTTGTTAATTATAGATAATTATTCTATAATATATTCATGGAAGATGAGAAAAAAATCAAATATTGGGTAAATTTATCTGAATATGATTTGGAAACCGCAAGAGCAATGTTAAAAACAAAGAGATTTTTATATGTTGGTTTTATGTGTCATCAATCTATTGAAAAAATATTTAAAGGTTATTATTTTTATGTATTAAAAAAAACTCCACCATATACTCATAATTTGTCTGTCCTTGCTGAAGAATCCTTATTATATCAAGCTCTTTCAGATGGACAAAAAGATTTTATTGATTTACTCTCACCATTAAATATAAATGCAAGATATCCTGCATTTAAAGAGAATTTATTTAAGGAGTTAGATGAGGTTAAATGTGTTGATATATTAAATAAGACAGAGGAATTACATAAATGGATAAAAATAAAGTTATTAAAATAGTGAAAGAGTATTCAAAAATATTAAAGAAATATTTCTCGATTAATATGGTTATACTTTTTGGGTCTTATAGTAAAAATGAAGCAAAAGAACATAGTGATATTGATGTTGCTGTAATAGTTGACAAAATAGGTGATAATTCTCTGGAATCTGAACAGCAATTATTTAAACTTAGAAGAAATATTGATAATAGGATTGAACCTATCTTATTTGAAAAAGATAGCTTTGATCCTTCAGGTTTTTTTGAAGAAATAATCAAAACAGGTGAAATTATTTATCAAAAAAGTTAGCAATATTAAATAAATGAAGTAGCTTAGAATTTAAGTACTTATATTCTTTATTAATTCTTGAAAATAATCTAAAAAAAAATTTTATAAATTGTTGAAGTTCAGAAACATATTAGACTCTGAGCCCCCCAAAACCCCGAATGATATTTAATAAAATAATAACAATGTTTGTGGGAATGTGGGAAACTCGTAGAGTTTTCCAAAGGATTGTGAAAAACTTGGAAAGTTTTTCAAGTAAATGTTGGAATCGTGTTTTTTTACGATTTCAATATTTACGGCAATCCTGGCATTTCCACGAACCTTACTCTTTTACGGTTTTTAAAATTAGAATATCAAAAAATAGGAGTATCTAATAAAATGTATTTAATATTTACAAAAAATTTTACAAAAGGCTATAATAAGTGTATGAAATATTTACAGGATATTATAGGGCATCCCAAAGAGTTAGAGATTAAAAAAAGGGTTAAGGTGATTGATTTTTTTGACAAATATGGTCTTGTAGCTACAAAAGAAGCATTTGAAAATCATCCAATAATTGATGCTGTTTTTATTTCTCATTTTGATACTGATCATGTAAATGGTTTGGCGTATTTGCTAAAACATTATGATGTAAGACATTTATTTATTCCCCTATTGGAAAAAAATGAGAAAACTCAATTAATTATTCAAAATATAATTATGGAAGATGATATATTATTTATTAGGAACTTAATTCTTAATCCTATCAATACCATTAATGAAATTAATGCAGAAACTAAAACACACTTAATTCCTATAATTGATCAAGAAAAAGACGATAGTGATGAAGAATTTTCTGAAATAAATTTTGAAACTCTGACAGAATCTGGTAAGCTAAAAGAAAAGAAAATAAAACTAATATCCAATAATGTTTTTAATGGTAACTGGGTTTTTATTCCTTTTAATTTTAAGCAATTAGAAAGGGCTAAAAAATTTAATGACCTATTAAACAAAATGAATATATCTATAACAGATGTTGCCAGCTTTGAAGCCTTATGGTCAAAGAGAAAAAATGATATTAAAAGTGCTTATAGAAAAGTTCCAGGGGACATGAATACTAATTCACAAGTTTTATACTCTGGACCTAATTCTAAAGATAGCTTTACAATAAATAATATATTTCCTCTAAAAAAATTTTATTCATCTAGCCTATATAAGTTTTGTGATAATTTATCCGGTTGTTTATATTTTGGAGATTATAATGCGAGTGGAAAAACAAAATGGAAAGAATTATATACTAAATATAAAAATTATTGGAAAATTATAGGAACTGTACAAATCCCTCACCATGGTTCATCACATAATTATAATAAGGAAATAAATTCCAAAAAACCAATGTTATCGGTTATTTCAGTAGGAAAGACAAATCGTTATAAACATCCACACTCTTCCACTTTTAAAAATATAATTATGGATGGTGGATGTATTATGATTGTAAATGAAGATGAA
>JAOZTV010000130.1 GCA_029939015.1 Candidatus Aminicenantota bacterium | reverse complement strand
CTTGATTATTAATCTTTACATATTAAGTTACTTGTAGATCAATTCCGAGAGGCTCTGGTTATTTGCTAATAAGTATGTCGAGGATTTTTGTAAAGCCTTATAGTGCAACAGGCTTCAGCCTATTCGCTGAAAGAATTGCTCAATTTAGGTTTTAATATAATCTTTACTTCCTCAAACCATTTTTTCTGAGGTTTTGTTAATAATGTTTCAATTTTTTCATATTTCTCTTTATTAAGACTATTAACAGGATTGTTTTTTTTAGATTTTTCTGATCTGTTTCCCATTCCGCCTCCTCTTCTTCCACCACCACGATTTCCACCTCCACGCATTCCGCCACCTCTCATACTGCTTCGACCACTTCCTGAACTTCTTCCACTTCCCATTGATTTTCGCAATTTCCTCATTGCAATCATTTTTTTTCTATATTCATCAAGAATACTCTTAATTCGATAGGATTGAGTCTTATCCAGTAAAAGAGTTTCATTAATAATTAAAAATTCAGCCTGCAAATTTCGCTTCCATTTCAGGTTGTTAAAACTTCTAATTTGTTCAGTATTTAGTGATTTTGCAACAAACTTATCTAGCATATTTCTCCTCTGTAAAGCAGCTCTATATAATGCATTTATATTTTCTTTATACATTTTTCTGTCATTATCTTTTTGCTTGTTCAGCATCATAAGTATCTTTTTTACCTGATTTTTTTGATCTGTATTCAAGTCCAACTCAGTTTCCAGATACTCCTCGGTAAAATAAGCGGGGTAATTAGTACTCCATCCAAAAACTGAACATAAAAGAACAAAAACCAATAAGAACAAAACTAATTTAATTTTTTTTATATTTATCATGAAATCTCCTTTTTAAAGTTTAGTATATCCAAAAGTTTAAAACCTAATCTTAAAGAATACACTTGGTGTAATTCCCAGATAATTAACATCTGTTTCAATTAACTCGTTATCAACAACATCATATTCTTTTCTCCATATATTTTTATTATTATAGAGATTAAATACTGATACACCTGTATTTATTTTTGCTGGACCAATCTTAAAATCATAAGTTAATGAAAAATCCAGCCTATGGTAATTTGGAAGCCTTGATCCATTTTTTGGACCATATTCAATCACATTTATAAGCATATCTCTGTTCCTTCTTTCGTTAAAAACAGTTTCCTGATACGCATTTATCGGTTCAGTATAGGGTTTACCACTTGCATATATAAATGTGGAAGATAAAGTCCATTTTTTAATTTTAAAACTATTTACCATTTTAAATTCATGTGTAACATCATGGGATGCAGGAAAAGATGTTTCATTTAAATCCGGAAAATCATGTTCTACTTTACCAAGAGTATAACACACCCAGCCTGTATATCTACCATATTTTTTTTGTATAAGAAACTCCATTCCCTTTGCATATCCAGTTCCATGATAAAAATGATCCATATAATCAATTTCTTCTCGATTGTCAAAACCTGGAGTATTACGGAATGAATATTGAGATAAATTTTCTAAATTTTTATAATATATTTCGAAATCAAAGAGGAATTTTTTTGTTTCAAAACTAATGCCTGCTATATAATGAGTTGCAGAACTAACTGGTACATTCTGCCCATCTGCCAATATCCAGAAATCTTTATCCCCCTGCATAACATCCTCTCTAATCAGATTATTTACATATTGATAATAATTCCCCCAGGAACCTTTGAACTTTATTTTTTCTGATAGATTTAATATTAAAGAAAACCTTGGTTCAATATAAAAACTTTCAGTTTTATCAAAATAAGTAAGCCGTAAACCAGGTGTTAAAGTAAGTTTGTCAAAAAGTGTAATTTTATCCTGAATAAAACCACTGTATTGTGTCCCACTCCCAATAATATCTAGTAAGTTTTCCGGCTCAAATGTTTCGTCTGAGTCATCCTCAGTACTGACAAAATTTGATATGGCATAATTATAATCAATTTTATTTTTGACAATTTGAACTCCAAATTCCAGCCTATTATTATTCAGATTTATAGTATTATTTATCCGAAAAGTCATATCTCTCAATTTATTATACTCACTTGAAATTCTTTCTGTATTTCTGGCAGTTACTTCTTCCTCTATTGGTTCTTCTTCATTTTCATCAGTTCTTGTCATTTTCATGGATGATTTTTTTTGAAGATCATTAAAATAATTTGAATAAGCAATTGTAAAATTTGTTGAAAACTTATCATTCCATTGTCTAAGCCAATTAAAGGAAGAACCAGTATTACCCCAATCATTCAAATCTATATATGCCCCGTCAACATCAATACTAAAACCTCTTTCTGCAGCTCTTTCAGCCATAAATGATGGCAATTCAATTTCTCTGGAATTATCCAAATCATCCTTACCATTATATATACTTAAAGATAAAACATCTTTTTGTGACGGTTTGTAAATCACCTTTGCATTAAGGTCATAAAAATATGATGTTGGCTCAGAATCAAACATTCCTGCAAATCTACCCCCTCCCATTCTATTAGAATTAGTTTGGGTACTATTGGTTTTGGTTTCTGTATCATGGTATATATCAAGAATAGTATTGTAAAGAGGACTCTGAAACGATTGTCTTCCGGCTAAATATATTGCACCTTTTTGTCCTAAAGGTATTTCAGCAAAAGCATTCAAACTTAGAAAGTTTATACCTCCCCCAAATTTAAAACCATCTATGTCTCCAGTTTTACCTTCAATTTCCATAACACTTGATATCCTACCTCCAAATTTTGACTCAAAACCACCCTTATAGAGTTTGACTTCCTCAATTGCATTTGCATTAAAAGCACTAAAAATACCAAAAAAATGGTCAACATGATAAATAGTAAAACCATCATATAAAATTAAATTCTCTTCAGGTTTTCCTCCTCTAACATATAAACCAGAGGAGGACTCGCTACTTGCACTAACTCCAGGCATCAATTGAATAGAACGAAAAACATCCTGTTCTCCCAATGTAGGCAAATTTGCTATTTGATCCGGTTTAATTGAAACAACTCCAATGTTTTCCGATGCACTCATAAGCTTAGGTACTTTTCCTCTTACTGATATTTCATATGAAAATCTTTTAGGCTTTAGAATAAAATCTATATTTGTTATTTGATCTTTTATAATTTTTACAGTCTTCATTTCCGTTTCAAAGTTTTTAAAATGAGCATTTATTGTATATGTACCAATTTTTCCAGGAGCTAGTATATACTTACCGGAACTATCTGTTTTGTCTTTAATGGTTGAATTACTAATCCAAACAAGCACACCTTGTATAGGTATATCATCATCTGTTTTAACAGTCCCTGTTATTAATGAGCTATCATCTGCAAAAAGATTTTTCAAACCTGATATCAATATAATTATCAATATAATAATAAGTAAAACAATTTTTTTTCTTTTCATGAAACCTCCTTTAAAACACAATAATATTGTAGAATTATATTGATTTCGACCAAAAATGAAAGATTGTACTAATAAATTTAATTTTTTTGTTTTACTGCATATAAAAAATCTATATTATCAAGAAAAACATTGTTTTCAGATTTATATTCATTATTTATATTATTTTTATTTATTTTAATAAATTCAGAAGGAGTTAGGTTTGTATATTTTTTAAAAGCCAGATTAAAACCTGATTTTGAATTAAAACCTGCATCCATAGCTATAGACAATATATTCTTTTTTCTATTATTAAGAAGTTTATATTTTACTTCTTCAACCCTGAAGGAATTAATGAAATCCCGAAAATTGCATCCTTTTTTTTTATTTATAATTTGAGATAAATCATTTGCATTTATATTAATATCATCTGCTAACTGTTTAAGAGTTAATGCTTCATCATGATATGGCTTTTGTTTTTTCATATATGTAATAAGTATATTATAATGCCTGTTTAATTCAGAGATAGTGATAAGATTTTTCCCATATTTTTTTACTTTAAACCTTGTTATTTTATTTGTAAATAGATAAACTCCAATTAAAAAAGTATAAAATATCACAATAGGAAATGATTTGAAAAGTCTTATAAATGCTAAATGTCCATTAAATGGTAATTTGGAAATAAATATATTAGTCCATATAAATAAGGACATACATATTGTTGTTAGCAAAACTGTTATCCAAATAAGATCTTCTTTAACTTTATCTATGCGATTATTATTGTTTTTTTTAAAAATAAAAATTATATTTCCAAGCATTAATAAAAAATATATCCACTTAAATAAAAGTGAGTATATAAATAGATTGTTTTTATTTTCTCTAGTGTCTCTATTAAATAGATTATAAGATTTAAAACTACTAAGTCCAATATTATATCCAGTATTTAAAAAAAAGACTAAATCAATACTATTGAAAGCCAGACTTTTAAGGTTTCTTTGTTTTTCAGGGGATTTTATAAACCTATTTTCAAATCTACTTTTTCTTATCATATTTCTATTTTTTAAAACTTGTAATTTATTCTTATTTATTTTTATTTTTTCAAAATTTTTTATAAAAGACAGTTCATTTTGAATACCTGAAAAAAAATGTGATAAAAAAAACAAAAACAAAATTGGTACGATAAAATGAAGAATATGAATTCCTTTTATTTTTTGAATTATATTAATCTTTACTAAAATATAAAAATAAAAGAGAACAAAAATCAATAAATCTAAAAAAACTGTTAAAGTTAAAGATATCCATGATTTAATAAAGATATCATTAATGTTGAAAAAAAACAGAATTGAATTCAATGTTAAAGTTATAAGAATAATAAATAAAACTTTTCCGTTTAAAGACATTTCTTTAAATTCTATATTTTCAGACCTTTGTTTAATAAACAAGAAAACTATAGAACCCATTCCAAATAAGGCAGACAATAAATATATATATAATGACATATTTGCTCCAGTAAAATTTATTTCACTAATTTATATTAGTAAGACTAATATTATTAGAAAAAAGTTTCATTTAAGAAAGAATGAATATTCTTTCTTGGTTTCGTACCCTGCATAATCCTTAACTCTTATTTTAATGTTGTTTTTACCACGTCTTAAAGCTCTTAAATCTCTTATCCTTACCCTGCTCCAATCCGGATCAAATTCATCTTTTATTATTCTATTATTTAGTAAAATATTAATTGTATTATCATTTATTCCCTTTCCTCTATCAGTTAAAATAATAGTTAAAAAATTCACAGATTTCTTATATTTCTGTTTTGGTTTATAAAATTTTATTTTTGGGGGAAATATATCACGCATTAATGCAAAAGTACCTGATGACCTTAATTTTCTTGAGAAAGTATTAGTAGATTTATTATATCTAGAGTAAACTGCCCTCCATTTCTTCCTGAAGTGATTATACTTAAAGAGACTTACCTGTATTGGTTTATCAACTTTTTTTATTATCTTATAAAATACAACATCTAAAAAGGGGAAATTATAGGGACTAAGATCAAACTGTTGAGATAGTATTGGAAAGTCTGAATTATAAGAAACCTTATTTATAGACAGATTTCTTGGTTCTCTTACACTTCGTTTGGCAAAATCGGCTTGAAATTCATCCCATTTAAAAGACTGGGAGATACCTTCCTCTAATGAAATTATTCTTATATTTTTTGACATTTTTGAATAAACTATCCCATTTTTTTTTAATGAGAAGTTTAAAATTATCTTTGTTGCTTTATTCAGGGGTTTAAATACAAAATAAACACCCTCATTGTCAAATTCAGGTTCAATTTCCTGTTTATTTTCACCTTGAAAAATATTTAACAAAATATTTTCTGAAGTAATTTTTTTATTTTTAATTTTAATATATATATCGTCACGATTAATAATTGTTTCAAATCTTATATCACGGTTTTCAGGCCACTCATCTAAACCTGTTGAAAACTTTTTTTTATAATGAATAATATTATCTTTATAAACAAGGAATTCAAGGAATTTAACAGTCTTATTATTTACATTTAATTTTAAATTTGTTTCATTAATTAATTTATCAGGATTCAAATTTCCCGTTGAAACAATATTAAACCTGTCGTCTAATAATCTAAGTACTATTTTATCTGCTCCTGAACAGTCTAAGTTTTTAATACCAATAAGAATAGATTGCTTTTCTATTTTAATCTTACCAAGTTCTATTCTAGGTTCATTAATCTTAATAAATGGAATATTACCTATAGAATAATTCCCAAAATAGTCAATAACCTTAACCTTTAAATTATGTCTTCCATTTTGCAATCCACCAAAAACGTCTTTCAGATAAGTTTTTCTTTTTTCTAATTCAAAGCCTCTCTGATAAAAAAGATTATAAAAATAAAAACTTGTACTTGTATAAAAAAGGTCATACATAAAACCAATTTGATTATTATCATCACCTTTAAAAACATTATTTTTAATTTCATAATATGGACTATCGTCAATTGAAGCTATAATATTATAAGGCGATACCCTATGACCAGAATCATTAACATCATGGGCACTTAGTATAATATCAAAGCCACCTGAAATAATTAGTTTTTTTTTTAACAGATAATTTCCGATACCATCAGGTTTAAATTTAATAAAAGTACTACCCGCCTTACCGTTTATCAAAGACTTCCCATTAGATTTAAAAATTGCAGTTTTGATTACAGGTAATTTCTTATCATTACCGGGATATTTAAAAAAAGGCATAGTATTAATTGCATTATAATCCTTATCTTTTAATTCAAGGTGTAAATGAGGGTAGCCCGAACCAGTTTCACCCGTAAAGGCGATAATATCACCTTTTTTATAAAATATTTTATTTTTCAAAAAATGATTACCAATATATTTTTTACCCTTATCTTTCTGAATTTTTTTTAATAGATTTTCTAACTTAAATTCAAATCTATCAAGATGAAAATAAGTAGAAATTCTCCCATCACTATGTTTAAGATATAATGCCCTGCCACTACCTCTTTTTACGACCCTTAACTTATATATTTCTCCATCAGATATTGCTAAAACAGGATAGCCTGTTTTTTGAAATGTTTTCAAATCAATACCTGCATGAAAATGCCCACCTCTATACTCTTGAAATGTTCCACTAAGACCATTAAATATTTTAAGTGGCCATTGGTATTTCTCAATATTATCTGCATAAACATATCCACTTATTAATACAAAACAAACAAACAGTAAAAAGCCAGTAAAAGATTTTCTATATTTAATCATCAGCTTTAAATACTATTTCTTTGTCATTTCAAAGTCAATAAGAATTCTTTTCTCGACCAGACTTTTAATTTCATTATAAACCATATATTTTTTTTCAGTCAACTGTAAATAATTTCTTTTTAACATACCTGTATTCTCAACAAATATCCAACCTTTCAAAAATGAAGAAATCAAGTTTTTATTGGGATTTTTCATAATTTCTGGAATAATTAAAATATAATCACTATCTTTAGTTAATGAATCAATCTTATATTCTCCTTTAAATGGTAATTCCGATTTAAAAGGACTTCCAATTTTTATTTCCTTTTCAGGCAATTGAAGAAAGAAATATCCGATAATTACTCTTATTTTCTCAATAGATTCTTTAGATATGCTACTAAGATTATTATGACTGGTTAAAAACTTATCAGTATCAATGTTTACTTTTCCATATTTTGTAATGCTAATTGGAATATTCTTAGCAACTAAATCATCAAGTTGTTTAATCTGAGGATTCAAATATTTTTCATTATTTTCAGACTTATAATCAATTGCAACTCCTGGCCCAGGAATATTAATATCAAGTTTATTTATCTTAAAGTCAAATAAAGCCTTGCCGTTTTCTCCAATTCCGGTTTTAATTAAAGTACCAGACAAAATAATATCAGATTTAAGTTCTAAATATTTTTCATTTTCTTTTTGATCTGGAATAATTTTTATATCAATATCAATACTAGCATTATACTCATAAACTTTAGTATCAGGGATTTTTTCAAAAGAGTATTGTAACAAAACTGGTACATCAGGTTTTAATCCTGTTTCAGGTTTTTCACTTCTATTTGGTTCTTTTTCTTTTTTTTCTTCAATTATTTCTTTTTTAGTACATGAAAACAGGAATACCAACAACAAAAACACAAAAATGATTTTTTTATTTAACATATTTTTCTCCAGAATAAGCCCGATTATACCATATATTGAAATATAATAATAATAATGATATGATTAAATATAGGAGCAATAATGAGTATAGAAAAGATAACAGATGACCTTATAAGAATAAGAAAGGACGCAAAAGAGATAGCAAGTGCAGTTCTTGAACCACTACCATACGAAAATGACAACAAAAATACATGGATTGAGATAG
>JAOZTV010000454.1 GCA_029939015.1 Candidatus Aminicenantota bacterium | reverse complement strand
GCAGGCTGTTTGTAACTCAACGTCCAGGATTTTTGAAAAACCTTATGATGTAAAAGACTTCGGACTATTCGCCGAAAGATGTCAATTTATATTTATGTTAATTCCTTTATATTTGCACCGATATCATTTCATCAGCATATTGATGCAGCACTGACCTAATTAAAGTTTGATACGGTATTCCTGTGCTATGAGCCTTTTTTTTTATTTTCAATAAATCCTTTTCAGAAATACTTATATTTATTTTCCTCTTTCTTGAAATTGTATTTATTGCAATTTGCTTTGCATGGATAATTTTTTTTTTGGAATCTTTAACAGGTGTTAAATCATTATTCTCAAATGCATTTAAAATACCCTGCTCTTCTTCATCAAGTTTATATTCAAAATTCTTCATTATTCCTCCTTTTTAAACTTTTTTTTTGCTTTTCTACTTGGAATGATCGTCTTAAGAAATCTACATCCATTTTTATCTTCCACAAATGGAACCATATAATAGTATTCATTATAATAAATCAGATAAATTTCCTGATTTGGATATTTTGTCTGATTAGGATGTTCTACTACTTCAATTATTTTATCACTCTTAATTGCTTCTACAATTTCTTCAAATGATATACCACGCTCATTTATCAATTTTAAGTTTTTTCCCTCATTCCACAAAAACAATTCCATATAAGAATATTAGTATTATTTTAAAATTTTGTCAATTATCCTCAGTTTTTAATTGAATTTTTTGGAATTTGTGAAAGACTAAATAACTAAATCTTTTAATAACCCTCAACTATCTCGGGTTCTATATGTAACCGTAATGGAGAAATTTTGCTCCACGCCAATTGTAATTTATATAGTTTAAAAATAAAAAAACAAATTAACATTAATGATATCGGGGTTTTGGGACTATTATAAAACAAAATCAATCTTTTGGCATAAGAATTGCTAAGTAATAGTATGAAAAATTATGGAGGTAATTTTATGAAAAAGTATTTTGTTTTATTAATTGTTTTACTTGTAGGTATTTCTATTAACTCTGGTTGTAAAAAAAGTTCTGTTGCTGAAACACCACAACTTAACCCACCAAAAATTTTAAATTTTACTGCATCCCCTTCAACCATATCTTATAGAGAGTCGTCTCAACTCTCATGGGAAGTAACAGGAGCAACATCTGTTATAGCGGACTGGTCCGGTGCTGTTGGACAAACCGATTCAAGAACTGTAACCCCTGAAGCCTCAAAGACTTATACAATTACTGCAACTAACTCTGACGGTACAGTTACAAGGTCTGTCGAGGTAAATGTAAAAAAACAGGCCAATATGATATTGATTGAAAGTTCAACCTATGAAGGTTATTATCCGGGAACTGGTAATTGCTTTATTGCGGGAGTTGTTGTTAATGATGGTAATCATCCATGCTGGAATGTTAAGTTTGAGTTTGATGCATATGATAGCAATGGAGCACTTTTAGATACTGCAAAAGCCTTTCCAAATGATCTTGGAGAAATCCAGGCAGGTGAACAGGTTATAATTGAAGCAATATTTTTCTATGTTTATAAATGGAAAAAAATAGCAAATATTAAATATATTGCAACTTGGATTAATAGTGATGGAGCTACGGTTAGAAAAGAGGGGATAATAAATGTGAGGTAATATATATAAAGAAAGGTTATTGATATAACCTTTCTTTACAAAAAACTTTATTAAATTTCGTTTGTTTATTAAAAAGAAAAAATTTAGGGAGGATATAATGGGTTTATTTACTAAGAGTGTAATTATAGGATTAATAGCAAGTATTGTTCTAACGAGTATTGCAAGGTTGATATCGGTTTACTTTAAAACCAAAAAAAACCTAGCTAATAATCAAGTTGCCAATGTGTTTAAAAAGAACCAGAAGATGAGAATAAATTTCATAAGGAATTTATAAGAATTTTCATTAAAAGGAGGAAAATATGGAAAAAGTTAAAGGTGCGTTTATGCGTTATATTTTGATTTCCCTGATAATTTCAATAATATGTTTTATTATGTCTCCAAGCATTATTACAGTTATTGGGGTTATTTCTGGTAGCTTTTTAGGCTTTTTTTTTGCACTATTTGGCCTGTCAGATGATGAGCTACAAAGGCTTAATAATCGAAAAGAATCTTAAGGGTATTAATATTATTAAAATTTAATGGAGGAATAGATGAACTTTGCAGAATTAGAAAAAACAAAAAACCGTGAACATATAGAAGAGACAGGAGGAGAAATGGATTATTATTTAATGGCTCAAGTTCATCCTGAAGCTGAGATGAGAACTATAAAAAAAATCAGGAAATTTCTAACTTATAATTA
>JAOZTV010000453.1 GCA_029939015.1 Candidatus Aminicenantota bacterium | reverse complement strand
AGAAGTTGAAGTTCTAAAAAAAACAGATATTAGTATAATTGATAATATCATATATAAGGGCAATGATTATAGGACTTTACGTCCTACTCTTTATGATTTTTTATCACATAGAGCAATAGATTTTTTTTCAAATTCAGAGGCTGGAATAACAAAACCTATTGATACTTTTTCACTGAATAATAAAGATTTTTTATCAAAAACCATAATATTCAATAAATTAAATTTAAGTACAAAAGACCCATTCGCCTTCAAATATTATGCAATAAAATATTTACAAAACCTGATAAAATTTCATTATTCTGATATTAATAAGGAGGTTTTAATAGATGTAAATCTTAAAAGATTAAAATTTATTTATTCAAAAGCATTAATTGAAAATAAATCAAATTTATATAAAAATTTATTAATAGATATGGCAAAAAAATACAAAGAATATCCTTTTGCATCAGAAATAAATTATGAACTTGCAAATCATTTTGTAACACTTGCTAATAAATATAAGCCAAACTATAATAAAAAATACAGGTGGTATAATAAAAAAGCAATTGAACTATGTAAGCAGACAATAGAAAAATATCCAAACTCAAAGGGAGCAAAAAACTGCAATTTTTTAATTAATACTATAAAAACAAAACATATTGATTTAACTTTGGAGCAGGTAATAATCCCTAATAAACCTGTTTTAGCCCTTTTAAAATATAAAAACATCAATAAAAAAATATTTTTCAAACTGATTAAAACAAATAATAAGGAAAAAGATGAACTGAAATATAAAAATAAGAATAAAATAATAAAGTTTTATAATAAAAAACCTTCAATAAAAAACTGGGATATCTCACTGCCTACTGAAACAGATTATCAAATACATAGTACAGAAATAAAATTAGATCCAATAAAACCTGGGATTTATATGTTAATGGTTTCAAATAATAATAATTTCAATACTAAAGAAAATTTCATTTCATATTCATTTATAAACGCTTCAAATATTTCATACATACATAGGTTAAGAAAAGACAAAGGTCTGGAATTGTATTTAATGAATAGAGATACAGGTAGAGCAATTAAAAATGCAAAGGCGCAGATATGGCATAGAAAATATAATGATAAAAAGAGGGTTTATGAATTTATTAGACAAAAAAAACTAAGTTTTGATAATACAGGTTTTCTTCTTATTCCTTTTACTAATTCAAGAACTAATTTTTCAATTGAAGTATTAACTAAGTATGAAAATGTTTTCTTAAACCAAAGATTTCATTTATATAAACCATATAATTGGCACAAGATAAAAACAAAAACTTTTTTCTTTACAGATAGAGCTATTTATAGGCCTGGACAAACAATTTATTTTAAAGGAATTATGCTAAGTGTTGACAATAAAGATGGTGAAAAGAATAAAATATTAAAAAATTATTCATCAACAATAAATTTCTATGATGTCAATGGACAAAAACTTAATAGTGTTACATTAATGACAAACGAGTTTGGAACATTTTCGGGAAGTTTTAATATTCCAACCGGTTTACTAAATGGTAATATGAAAATTTCAAATTATTATGGAACAAAATATTTTTCAGTTGAAGAGTATAAGAGACCTAAATTTGAAGTAAGTTTTAAGAAATATGCAACAAGTTATAGACTGAATGATTTAGTTACAATCAAAGGCTCTGCAAAGGCATTTTCAGGATATAATATTGACAATGCAAAGGTCAGGTATAGAATTATTAGAAAAAACTATTATCCGTATAGATGGTCATATTGGATTAGAGCTAATATAAATGAAATGGAAATAAAAAATGGGTATGGTAAAACTGATAATAAAGGAAACTTTAATATTGAATTTAAAGCAATACCAGATAGTTCAATTGAAAATAACACAAATACAGCCTATAGATATACTATTTTTGTTGATATAATTGATAAGAATGGTGAGACGAGAAGTGCAAGAAAAACAATATCAATAGGCAATACAGCCTTAGTTTTATCTATAAACACAATAGCACTTTTAAATAAGAATGAAGGCAAACATATTTTAAATATTAATTCCACAAATCTCTCAGGAGAATTTATTACAGCTAAGGGAAGTATAAAAATATTCAAAATTCCAAAACAAGATAAAATTCTCAGGACAAAGCTATGGTTAAATCCTGATAGATATATATTAAAAGAAAATGAATATAATAAATATTTCCCTAACGATATCTATGATAATACTAAAAATAAAATAAGAAAAGGAAAATTAATTTTTTCAAATTATTTTGATACTGAAAAAAACAAAACTTTCATTTTAAAAAATACTATAAATTGGAAAACAGGTAAAT
>JAOZTV010000452.1 GCA_029939015.1 Candidatus Aminicenantota bacterium | reverse complement strand
CCACAATTTACACAGGTTGGACATTTTTGATCAGTTAAAGTTGCTCCACACATAGGACAATTTATTGTATTCATATCCTGACTATTTACATTTACTTCACCAATATGAGTTTCCAAAGCATGAGCTATCGCATCAGGAATAGACTGAATTAAGGAACCATTGTGGAAAGTTGGTTCAGAACCTCCAATACCTTTTAACTGCTTTACAATCTCTTCAGTTGTAATTCCACTTCTTAATGCAAGTGAAGTTAATCTTCCAATTGCCTCTGCATCTGCCATTGAAGAATATCCACTCTTCCCAATTGAACAAAATACTTCAAACGGTTGCTTTTCAAAATAGGTAATAGTTATATATAGCCTTCCAAGTCCAGTTGATATCTTATGTGTTGTTGAAGGTAAAGCATCCGGTCTTTTTTGAGGCTTAGGAGCTTCAGTTTCAGGTTTATTTAGAACCTGTAAAGCTCTGCAACCATCCCTGTAAACAGTTATCCCTTTAATATTCATATCAAAAGCCATTAAATAAGCATTTGCAATATCATCAATGGTAGTACTATTAGGGAAATTGATTGTTTTTGATACAGCACTATCAACTGAGAGCTGAAATGCTTCCTGCATTTTCAAATGCGATAAAGGGTCAACCTCTGATGCAGTAATAAAGTATTCAGGTTGTTCTTCTCCATTATTATTCTCTTCCCATTCCTTATAAAGAGGATGAACATCCCTTAATTCGCCATCTAATATTTTTGAAATAACTTCAAATGCAAAAATTGGTTCAATACTTGAAGAACATCCTGCAATTCTAGATATTGTCCCTGTTGGGGCGACTGTTAGTACAGCTGCGTTACGCATTGTCTTCCCCTTATATATTGATTTCTCAATACTTGGAAAATTACCTCTTTCTTTTCCAAGTTCTTCAGATGCTTTAACTGCTTCTTTTTTTAAAAACTCTGCAATTTTAGCACCAAAGGCTCTACCTTCTTCAGAATTATATTTAATTTTCTTTTTTATCAATAAATCTGCAAAACCCATTACACCAAGTCCAATTCGACGATTTGATTTTGCAACCTCATCAATTTGTTCTAAGGGATAGATATTTACATCAATAACATTGTCTAAAAATCTGACACCCATCTGTATGTTTATTTTAAATCTATCCCAGTCAAATTCATCTTTTGAATCAGCCTTATAAAAATTTGATAAATTTATTGAGCCAAGATTACAAGATTCGTAATCATGTAGAGGCTGTTCCCCACAAGGATTTGTAGCCCTGATTGGTCCCTGCAATTTTGTAGGATTAAGGTCATTTACCTTATCAATGAAGATTAATCCAGGGTCACCATTTTTCCATGCTGACTCCACTATCAGCTCAAAAACTTCCTGAGCATCCATAATACCTACAACTTCTCCATCCTTTGGATCAATTAGGTCATAGCTTCTCCTGTTTTTCAAAGCATCTATGAATTTATCGGTTATTGCAACTGAAATATTAAAATTTTGTGCTGTTACACCATCATGCTTCATTACAATAAACTCTTTTATATCAGGATGATCAACTCTAAGCACACCCATATTTGCACCACGTCTGGTACCACCCTGTTTTACAGCTTCTGTACCTGCATCAATAACCTTTAAAAAAGAAATCGGCCCTGAAGCAATCCCCTGAGTTTTTTTAACAAAACTTCCCTGGGGTCTAACTAATGAAAAATCAAAACCTGTCCCGCCACCTTCTTTATGTACAAGAGCTGCATTTTTTACTGTTTCAAATATTTTTTCAAGAGAATCTTCAATTGGAAGCACAAAACAGGCCGAAAGACACATACCCCTATCAGCACCTGTCATTGTTGGGGAGTTAGGCATAAAATCCCTATTTATCATTGCTGTAAAAAATGTCTCTTCCCACTTCTTTTTAAGATCATCTGTTTTTTCAGCTGATGCTATATATTTTGAAACCCTGCCAAATAAATCTGAGGGTTTTTTTTCTATTAAATCCCCATTATTCTTCTTTTTAAAATATCTCGCCTTAAGTATCTTCAACGCATTTTCATTAAATCCTTCCATATCTAACCTCCTCAATTTACATATTTAGTTGCAGAGTTATTTTAAAACACTATATATAGTGTGTCAAGCAAGTTTTTGTATTATTTTAATTTTTATTAATGATTAAAAACATTTCTAAGACTTATTCTTAAAATTCAATTTTTTATACCTTTTGATTCTCCATCAATCCACTTGTCAAGTTTTTCATCTATTAAATTCCTAGTCTCATTAGTGACATCAGGAAGAGTACTACCCCATTCTTTTTCTGCTTCTCCAAACCCTCTATTTA
>JAOZTV010000129.1:5722-8342 GCA_029939015.1 Candidatus Aminicenantota bacterium | reverse complement strand
AAAAAAAATATTCAGGAGTAGTAATGTATAAAAAAAACAGTAAAATAATTATATTATTGATGTTGGTTATTGTCTTTTCGAGTTGTACAATAAAAAACATTGCACTTAAGAGTGTTGCTAATGCTATGACAGGCGAGGGGAGTTCTACTGTATTTACAGGGGATAATGACCCTGAGTTAGTTGCTGATGCCCTGCCTTTTGCAATTAAAATGTATGAAACCATTTTGAATTCAGTTCCAAATCATAGAGGCTTAATATTGCAGACAGGTAGTTTGTATATTATGTATGCAAATGCTTTTTTATATGTACCTGCATCAATGCTTGCAGATGAAGAACATTTGAAACAGGAGTTTTTGATGAAGAGGTCCAAAAACTTATATCTTAGAGGTCGTGATATTCTCTTAAAAGGTCTAGATAATAAATATCCGGGATTTTTAAAAAATTTAAAGAATAAAAAATATAAACTTGCTCTAAAGAATATGAAAAAAGAAGATGTACCACTCTTATATTGGAGTGCTGCAGGTTGGCTGGGAGCATTTGCAATTGACCCCTTTGATATGAAATTTGCAATTACCTTGCCTGGAGCCTCAGCTTTGATGGAAATTGTGAATAAACTAGACAATACATTTATGAAAGGTGCTATTCATGAATTTTATATATCATATTATGGTGCCTTGCCTGAATATATGGGTGGAAGTAAGAAAAAAGCTCTTTTTCATTTTAATAAAGCTATAAAATTTTCAGATAACAAAAGTACTACACCCTATATCTCTTATGCATCAACCGTTTTGATATCAAGTCAAAATTTAAAAGAGTTCAAAAGAGTTTTGAAGACTGTAGTGGGTTTTAATTTAGAATCGGCACCTGAAAATATGCTTGCAAATACTTTAAATTTGAGAAAGGCAAAATGGCTTTTAAACAATATTGACGATTTTTTCGTAGAAACAGATGTTGAATAAAAGGATTAACTAAGGAGTTTGACATGAAAAAAAATATATTTATAATAATATTTGTGTTTTTATTACAAACACTATATCCCTTAACTATAAAAATAGGTAGTATTGCTCCGACAAGGTCACCATGGGATAAGGCATTAAGAGAACTTGGCAGAGAGTGGAAAAAAATATCTAATGGAAGTATTAAGATTAAGGTCTATCCTGGAGGCATTGCGGGTAGTGAAAAATCTATGATAAAAAAAATGAAGATTGGTACTCTTGGTGGTGCTGTTTTCACAAATAGAGGTATAACAAGTATTTATCCTGATTTTTATGTACTTGGAATTCCACTATTTATACAGTCTAATGAAGAACTTAAATATGTAACAGATAGAATGAATTCATATTTTGAGAAAAAAATTGAGGAAAAGGGTTATAAGGTTTTAATCTGGTCTATGGCAGGTTGGGTACAGTTTTTTTCAAAAAACCCAATAATAACGCCAGATGATCTTAAAAAGCATAAACTCTCATTTACTACAGGTGAGCCTAAAATGGAACAGGCATGGAAGAGGTCCGGGTATCATGTTATTCCAAATGAATTAAAAGATCTTATGATGGGATTACAGAGTGGTATGGTAGATGCTTTTTATCTGCCTGCTCTTGTAGCAGCCTCCGGACAATATTTTGCATTAGCTCCAAATATGGCAACAATTAAAGTCGCACCACTATATGGTGGAATTGTACTGAGCAATAGGATATGGAAGAAGATTCCTGAAAAATTGAAGGTGAAACTCCTCGAAGCAGGTAGAAAAATTTCTTTAAAGTTAAATAAACAGATAAAAATACTTGAAAAAGATGCAATAGATACAATGGTTAGTAATGGATTAAAAATAAATACTGTTAATAATGATATTAAAAATAAATGGTATAAAGAGTCTGAAAAGAGTGTTGAATATTTGAAAGATAAGGCTTTCTCAAACGAAATATATCTAAAAATAAAGGGATATCTGGACGAATTTAGAAAGAAAAATGTTAATTGAGAAATTAGGTAAATATTTTGTAAAGACAGAAAATTTTGTTGCTTATCTGTCGTTGATACTTCTTGCAGTTTTTCCTTTTTCAAATGTTATTGCAGTTAAATTTTTTAAAACCGGAGTCTCTGGTTCAACAGAATATACACATTATCTGGTTTTTTTAGTTACCTTTATTGGTGGTATGATAACATCAAGAGAGGGCAAACATCTTTCACTTTCTTTGAATTTAAAAATAGAAGAGCCTTTTAAAACAAATATAAAAATCATCGTTGCTTTTTTTGCATCAATGGTTACAACTGCCTTTGCCTTAAGTTCAATTTCATTTATTTTAAATGCCTTTGATAAAACTCAAAAGGTAGGTATTGTTTCTGAAAGATTATTGGTATTTGGGATGGTTATTGGATATGCAATCATGTCAATTCGTTTTATTTTGTCTGTTCCAAAGGGTGGCTTAAATAGATTAATAAGTTCAATAGGTGTGATTGCTGGAATACTTATATCAACAGGATCACTCTTTAAAATAATTGCCGTTCTATTTGAGAAAGATATTGACCAATTTATAGAAATCTTGAAAATTTCGGAATCATTTAATTCAACGATTGCAATTCCTATAATTATAATCTTAGTACTCTTGTCAATTTTTGAGTTACC